>DAMBCY010000158.1:0-8592 GCA_032056255.1 Cellulomonas sp.
GGTCACGAGGAGCCGCGGCGTCGAGAACAGCCAGACGTTCACCTCCTGGCCCGGGGTGAGGCCGCCCACCCGGATGGTCTCACCCGCCACGGCTGTCGCCGGCACGACGAGCGAGCCGCGGTCGGCGTCCCGCAGGGAGTCGCCGTCCGGGGCGACGGGGCCGACGGGCCGGTCGCCGCCGCCCTCGCCGCCCGTGCCCGGGCCACCGGTGCCCGGGGCCCCGCCGGAACCCGGGTGACCGCCACCCGTGCCGGGGTCGCCGCCACCGGGCTGCCCACCGCCCGGCTCGCCACCGCCCGGCTCGCCACCGCCCGGCTGCCCGCCGCCCGGCTGCTCGTCGACGGCCTCGACCAGGTGGCCGACGCCCCAGCGGGCCGTGGTCTGGTAGCCCGTCCCGGTCGGCTCCGCCCACGTGCGCGCCGAGTACCGCGACCCGGCCCGCCCGTCGTTGACCTGGAAGTCGAGGCCCTGGAAGGTGTCCAGGCCGCCGAGTGCCACGTCGTCCTGACCGCCGGACTGGCCGGTGAGCCGGACCGCGAGCTCGACGAGGTACCCGGTGGCGGTCCGCGCGGTCGCGCTGGTCAGGCGGGCGGACTGCGCCGCGGCGTCGCCGGTGCCGAAGGACCGCACGTTGTCCGCGCTGATCCGCATCTGCGCGTCGTTCGGCCCGTACCCGCCGCTCTTGGTGTTGCCCAGGTCGAGGAAGAGCTCGACCGAGTCCTGGTTCCACGGATCGCCCGAGGAGACGTCGATCTCGGGGTCGGTCACCTCGTACAGGACGTAGAGCACGTCGTCGCCGTGCCACAGCGTGCGCACGTCGGCGGTGGCGCCGTCGGCGGAGCCCTCGACGGTCTTCCCGGTGCCCACGACGTCCGCCTGCGACCAGACGTCGTCCACCACGCCGTCGACGGTCGGCGCCGCCGGTGCCTCGACGACGTCCACGGTCGACAGCTCCTCGAGGAACGTCAGCGTGCCCGTCGCCCCCGGGGAGTTCCACGCCCCGACGGGCTGACCGTCGGCGAGCACCCGGATGTCGAGCTGCGCCTCGTCACCGGCGACGACCCCGGTGTGCGGCAGCCGCACGACCGCGCGCCAGCCGCCCGGGTCGTCGATCACGACCCCGGGCACGTCCCCGGTGCCGGCACGGGAGAACCTGGACGTCACCGAGCCGTACTGCAGCTCGACGACGTCCGACGCGTCGTCCGCCACCGTGACCAGCAGCGTGAGGTGGTCCGGTGCCCAGCGGGCCGCGAACGCGCCGGCGGCGTTCGTGAGCAGCTGCGCCGGCAGGTCGCGCCAGGCCGGGGAGTCCCCCGGGTCCGGGTCGAGCGGTACGTCGCCCGCGAAGACGTTCGCCGCGGTGACGAGCGGCGGCACGCCGTCGTCGTCGCCCACGGCACCGTGGTACGCGTACTTCGCCTGCAGGTCGCCGTCGAACAGCACCGGCGCCTGCGCCGAGCGCCACGACCGCGCGTCCGTCAGACCCCACACCGTCACCGAGAACAGCGTGCCGTGGGCGGCCTGGTAGGTGCGGAACACGTCGAACAGGTCACGGTAGTAGTGACCCTGCGCGATGAGGTTCGCCTGCGTGACCGGGGTGCCGAGCGTGACGTCGAGCTCCGTGACGGCCTGCACCACGCCCAGGGCGGCGAACCGGTCGAGGGTCGCCGCGAGCGAGGACACCGGTGTCGTCACGCTGACGTGGAACTGGTGGCCGACCCCGTCCACGGGCACGCCGGCCGCGAGCAGGCGCTGGACGAGCGCGTAGTAACGGTCCTGCTTCGGCCCCTGCTCGGTGTTGTAGTCGTTGATGAACAGCTTCACCGGCCGGTCGGCGCCCGGTGCCGCGTAGGTGTCGTTGAAGGCTTCGTCGGCATCCTGGAACGCGAGCCGGAGGTAGTCCTCGCCCAGCACCTGGGACCAGCGGCTGTCGCGCAGGCCACCCGGCGTGCCGGCCGCGTCGGAGACCACCTCGTTGACCACGTCGAACGCGACCAGCGGGTTGGTCTCGGACCCGAACAGCCCGTACCGGTCGCTCAGCGCCGCGGCCACGTTGTCGATGTGCTCGTGCAGGCGCTCGGTCAGGACCGCCTGGTCGGCCGCGCTGTCCGTCAACGGCGTGCCGTCGTCGCGCTCGAAGAACCAGTCGGGCGTCTGGCTGTGCCAGACCAGCACGTGCCCGTACACCCGCAGGTCGTCGGCCTGGGCGAGGTCGACCACCGCCGCGGCCTGCGGGTTCAGCCGGAACGTGCGGTTCGCGTCGTACCAGGCCTCCGGCTTCATGTGGTTCTCCGGGGTCACCTGGTCGACGTGGTACAGCAGCAGCTGCGCCGCCGGGCCGGTCGTCTCCCGGTCGTCGACCGCCACCCCGACCGGGAAGTCGACGGAGTCCTTGAGCGGTGTGAGGTCGGTCTGGATCGCGCCGGGCTCGGGCACGGACAGGTCGACCTCGTCGACGCAGAACGGCGACGTGTTGCCGGGGTCGGTGGCGGAGACCCAGGCCGTCTCGACGTAGAGCTCGGCCACCTCGTCGAACGCCGGCATCGTGAACGTCCCGGACACCCGGGTCCAGACGCCCGCGGGAGGCGCCGGGATCTGCACGAGGTTCGCGTAGCTGTCGGTCGTGCCGCTGCGGGTGTGCGCGCTGAGGGTCAGCGCACCCGGGTCGGCGTCGAACCGCACCCAGGCGGAGAAGGCGTAGGTCCCACCAGCGATCACCAGGTCCGTGACGTCCCGCTGCGGACCCTGGCCCTGGTTGTTCCGGCCGCCGACGCACAGCCCGTACGGCGTGCCGTCCGCGCCGCCCGCCGTGACGACGAGCGTCCCCTGGCCCTTGCCGTCGTCCCGCGAGGTCCAGCCCTGGGTCGTCTGGTCGTCCCAGCCGCTGTGGAGCACGGGTCCGGGCTGCGGCCCCCCGGGGGTCCCGCCGCCGGGCTCCTGCGCGGTGACCAGCACGTCGTCCACCAGGATCTCGGCCGTGGCGGAGGCAGCCTCCACGTACAGCTGGAGCGGCGGGTGCGCGGCGTCGACCGTGACGTCGCCCTCCAGGCGCACCCAGTCGGCGTCCGTCACGTCGAGCCGGCCGCCGACCCACGGGAACGGGTTGTCGGCCCCCGGGACCTCCATGCCGAAGTTCACCTGCGTCGCCTCCTGGCCCGCGACGAGCTTCACCCAGCCGGAGACGTGGTAGGTCCCCGCCGTCATGAGGGAACCGACCTGGACCGCCGGCCCGTGCCATCCCTGCGAGCGGCCCGTCACCTTCATCGCCGCCGCGCCGCCGTGGGCGTCGGCGTCGAGCGCCAGCGTCACGTCGCCGCGCGGACCCCACGGAGCGACGTCCGCGCCCTCGAAGTCGCTCGACAGCACCGTGGTCGTGGGCGCCTCGGCGCCGCCCGGTGCCGTGACGACGATGTCGTCCACGTAGTAGGTGTACGGGCCCGTGAGGTCCGCCGTCCCGACGTAGACCTGCAGGTCGTCCGCGTCGGCGACGTGGACCCCGGTCACCGTCGTCCAGCCCGCGGCGGTGACGGTCGTGTTGCCGACCCAGTGGTACCCGTCCTTCACGACGAACCGCGCCGAGGTGTCCGGCGTGCCGTCCGCCAGCCGGACTCGCATCGAGAACGTGTAGGCGGTGCCCTCCTCGAAGATGCCCGTGGGGCTCTGGATGCCGTCGGAGTCGGTCGCGCGGTCCGCGACCTGCAGCACCTTGCTCCCGTCCAGGTCGACGACGCTCAGCGTCGGCCCGTCACCCGACCGGGACCACGTCCCCGTGGTCCCGTCCTCGAAGTCGACCGTGCTGACCACGGCGGGGTCCACCGCGACCGCGGGGCCCGCGGTCGCCGTGACCACCGAGGCCCCCGCCATCGCGAGGACCGCCAGGATGCTGCTCACCTTCGCGGCCGCTGACCGCGGCCACCCGCTCACTCGCATGGACGCTCCTTTGCGCACGCTGCCGTGTGGTGCAACGCCCCGGGGGCGCGCGGACGTCGGGGACGGCGAGCGCGCTGAGGACCCGGAATCGTTGTCGATAACGATTTCTCTCCTAGCAAACAGGGCTGGCGCCGCTCGCGTCAAGGGTCCGTCACCACGCCGCGAGGCCGGTCACGGCGACGACCCCGGTGCTGACGGGCGGGACCGGGCGCCGGCCGGCCTCGCGCCGCACCAGCGGTGCCGACGGGCTCGCAGATCGGACCCGTGACCCGCCCTGCACGTGCGTCTGCCGCACCGACGGCGGACACCGACCTGCTCCGCCCCCAGGATTCGAACCCGGACCTCGAGGCACCAAAGGCCTGCGTGCTGCCGTTACACCAGGGCGGACCGCGGGCGGCCCGGTCCCCCGGTCCCCCCGCTCCGCATGCCATCCTGCCAGCCCGGCGGCCACCCGAGGTCGACCGAACGGCCCTCCCCGCCCGCCCGGCCTGACAGGATGGCCCGATGGCCTCCGACACCCGGCGCACGACGCGGACGACCCGCGCCCGCATGACCGCCACGCAGCGGCGCGAGCAGCTCCTCGAGGTCAGCCGGCAGCTGTTCGCCGAGAAGGGGTTCGAGGGCACGTCGGTCGAGGAGATCGCCGCGCGCGCCGAGGTGTCCAAGCCGGTCGTCTACGAGCACTTCGGCGGCAAGGAGGGCATCTACGCGGTCGTCGTCGACCGGGAGATCCAGGCGCTGACCAGCGCGCTGTCCGGGGCGCTCGACGGGGGCGGCCACCCGAAGGTCATGGTCGAACGGTCCGCGCTGGCGCTGCTGGACTACATCGAGAACTCCGAGGACGGCTTCCGGATCCTCGTGCGCGACTCCCCGGTGGCGCAGGCGACCGGGACGTTCTCCAGCCTGATCGGCGACGTCGCGACGCAGGTCGAGCACCTGCTGGCGGACCAGTTCACGCGGCAGCAGCTCGACCCGCGGACGGCGCCGATCTACGCGCAGATGCTCGTCGGCATGGTCGCGCTGACCGGTCAGTACTGGCTCGACGCGCGCAACCCGAAGAAGGCCGACGTCGCCGCGGCGCTGGTGAACCTGGCCTGGAACGGCCTGTCCGGCATGGAGCGCCGCCCGAAGCTGACCACGGAGCCGACGGGACGCCCGGCGAGGCCGCGCCCGAAGAAGGACCCCGACCCCGCACCCTGATCCGGATCGCGCGGCGCAGCGGGTAGCCTCGCCCGCATGTCGGCAGCCGTTCCCCCAGCGCAGGGGGGTGCCGCGCGCGACGCCCGCGACGAGGTGGACCGGATCGTCGAGGCGTGGGCCCGCGAGCGCCCGGACCTAGACGTCGCACCGCTGTCGGTGCTGTCCCGGGTGACCCGTCTGTCCCGGCACCTCGACCTGGCGCGGCGGCAGGCGTTCGCCCGGCACGGTCTGGAGCCGTGGGAGTTCGACGTGCTGTCCGCGCTGCGCCGTGCGGGCGCGCCGTACCGGATGTCCCCGGGGTCGCTGCTCACCCAGACGCTCGTGACCAGCGGGACGATGACGAACCGCATCGACCGGCTGGCCGCGCGCTCCCTGGTGGAGCGGCTGCCGTCGCCGGACGACCGCCGCGGGGTGCTGGTCAGCCTGACCGACGAGGGCCGGGCTCGGGTCGACGCCGCCATGGAGACGCTGCTGGACGTCGAGCACGCGCTGCTCGCGACCCTGCCGGCCCACGACCGGGACCGTCTCGCGGACCTGCTGCGCACGCTCGTCACCCCGTTCGACACGCCCTGACCCACCGAGATCGCGATCTGCGGCTCCGCGGCCGGACGTCGCGCAGCCGGGGAGTGCGATCTCCCCGCGGGCCGGGCCGGGGCACGGACGCGCGCGGCACCCCGTCCGGGTGCCGCGCGCGTCGGGTCGTGCGGGCGGGTCTCAGGCCGCCGTCGTCAGGGCGTCCTTCAGCTTGATCCGGGCGCCCGTGCGCAGCACCGACCGCTCGTAGATCCGCGCCCCGACCAGCGTGACCGCGAGCGCCGACCCGGCGAGGACCACCAGCGACACCAGCGGCTCCCACCACGCGGCCTCGCCGAGGAACAGCCGCACCGGCATGCCGACCGCCGCGCTGAACGGCACGTAGGACATCACGGTCATGACCACGTCGTTGTCGTTGAAGAAGATGACCGCGAAGTACGGGATCATCACGAGCATCAGCACCGGGGTGAGCACGGTGCCGACGTCCTCGATGCGGGACACGAGGGACGCCGACGCCGCGAACATCGCCGCGAGCAGCACGAACCCGAGCAGGAAGAAGATCACGAACCACGCCACGGGCGCACCGATCAGGCCGAGCGTGTCGTCCTGGCCGGTCACCACCAGCCCCACGACGGCGACCGCCGCGATCGCCGCGGTCTGCCCGACGGCGAGCACCGTGTTGCCGAGGATCTTGCCGGCGAGCAGCGCCCGCGGGGAGACGGTGCTGAGCAGCAGCTCGACGATCCGGGACTGCTTCTCCAGCACCGTGTTCTGCGCGATCGTGCCGCCGAACGACGACGCCGCGAACATGAACACCGCGCCGAACGCGATCGACACGAGGTAGCGCAGCCCGTCGGACGTCGCGGGCTCCTGCAGCAGCTCCACCGGCGGGGTGACGGCCAGCGCCCCGAGCACGTCCTGCGGGGCGGAGTCGAGCCCGACCACGACGACGCCGAGCGGGTTGTCCGCCGCGTCGTCGGGCAGCACCGCGGCGGAGACCTCCTCGGACTCCACCAGGGACCGGGCCGCGTCGGCGTCGGCGGCGTCCACGGCCTCGATCCCGTCGACGCCCGCCACCACCGCCGCGGTCGCGGGGACCACGGCGACCCTGGTGTCGCTGGAGAACCGGTCCCCGAGCAGCGAGGACGCGACGATCCCGCCGAGCACCAGCAGCAGCAGGACCGCGGTGGAGATGACGAACGACTTGCTGCGGACCTGCGAGAGGATCTCCCGCTCGGCGACCATCAGCGTGCTGGGCACCATGCCGGGGGCGGTGGGCCGGTGCGGGGTCGTGGGGGTGCTCATCGGACGGTCTCCTTCGTGCGGGATCCGGCGGTGGCGACCTCGTCGTGGCGCTCCTCGTCGCGGACGATGTCGCGGAAGATCTGCGCGAGCCGCGGCCGCACCGGCGCGAACGCCTGGACGGTCGCGGTGTCGAGCGTGGTGCGCAGCACCCGCTGCGCGGTGGCCTCGTCGGCGTCGAACAGGGCGTACCCGCCGTCGAACTCGACGACCCGCACCCCCGGCTCGGTGCGCAGCCGGCCCATGTCGCCCGACGAGGTGATCTCGTACCGGGGCTCGGCGAACCGCGACCGCAGCTCCTCCTTCTCGCCCGCGGCCCGGATCCGGCCGCCGGCGATCACGACCACGTCGTCGCACAGGCGCTCGACCACGTCGAGCTGGTGGGACGAGAACAGCACCGGGACCCCGCGGGAGGCCTGCTCCTGCAGCACCGACAGCACCAGGTCGACGGCCATGGGGTCGAGGCCGGAGAACGGCTCGTCCAGGATCAGCACCTCGGGCTCGTGCACCAGCGCGGCGGCGATCTGCGCGCGCTGCTGGTTGCCGAGCGACAGGTCGTCGACCGGGCTGTCCAGGCGCTCCTCCAGGCCGAGGCGCACGAGCAGCGCGCGGGCCCGCTCGGTGGCGTCCCGGCGCTCGTACCCGTGCAGCCGGGCGAGGTAGGCGATCTGGTCCAGCAGGTGCATCTTCGGGTACAGCCCCCGCTCCTCCGGCATGTAGCCGAAGCCGCGGCGCTGCTCGTCGCCGAGCGGCGCGCCGTCGAGGGTGAGGTGGCCGGAGTCCGCGGCGAGCACCCCCAGCACGATCCGCATCGTGGTGGTCTTGCCGGCGCCGTTGCCGCCGACGAACCCCGTCAGCTTGCCGCGCTGGACCTCGAAGCCCACGTCGTGCAGCACCTGCCGGTCCCCGAAGGACCGGTTGATGCCGTGCAGTCGCAACATGTCGTTCTCCCGTGCTCGCCGGTCGCGTCGTCCGAGGTCGACGCTACGAAGGCGGGCGGCGCGACGCCTCAGCCCGGGGACGGAACCTGCGGTCTCCGCCCCGGGGCGGAGGGGGCTGCTCCCCGGCTACTCGGCGAGACCGTGCTGGTACGCGAACACGACGGCCTGGACGCGGTCGCGCAGCCCGAGCTTCATCAGCAGGTTCGACACGTGCGTCTTGACGGTGGCCCGGCCGAGGACGAGCTCCGCGGCGATCTCGTCGTTGCTGAGCCCGCGCGCGACCAGCTGCAGCACCTCGGTCTCCCGCTCGGTCAGGCCCGCGGCGCGCACCCGGGCCGCGGCGTCCTCGGCGCACGCCGGCCCGTCGGTGCTCCGCCCCGGGGCGGAGCCGGACCGCTCCCCCACCGCGCGGGCGATCACCGCGCGGGTGACCTCGGGCGACAGGAGGGCGTCCCCGGCGGCCACGGCGCGCACCGCGTCGGCCAGCTGCTCGGGCCGGGAGTTCTTCAGCAGGAACCCCGCGGCGCCCGCCTGCAGCGACTCCAGCAGGTAGTCGTCCCGGTTGAACGTGGTCAGCACCAGCACGCCCGCGGTCAGGTCCGGGTCCGCGACGATGCGGCGCGTCGCCTCCAGCCCGTCCGTGCCGGGCATCCGGATGTCCATCAGCACCACGTCGGGCCGGTGC
>DAMBCY010000159.1:0-8514 GCA_032056255.1 Cellulomonas sp.
ACGACATGACGCAGGAGCGCGTCGCCCTCGACCAGGTGACCGGCTACCTCGCGCAGCGGCTGCTCGGGGCCTGATCCCGCGCGTGCACGCCCACGGCCACCACGCGGGCGGCGACGCCCCCGACCTCCCGGTCGGGCGGCGCGCCCGCGTGGTGGTCGTCGTGCTGCTGGCGGTCGCGGGTGCGCTGACCCTCGCCGGGCTGGTGCGGCTGTGGCCGCACGGCGACGTGCCGGCGCTCGACACGACGCCCGAGGGCTCGTCGTACCAGGTCGTCACCGTCACCGACGCCGACCTGCTCGCCGACGCGTCGACCGGGCCGGCGCTGCTCGCCGAGACCGCCGACGGCGACCCCGTCACCGTCCAGGTCGCGCCCGAGTACCTCGACGTCCTCGCCCCGGGGGACCGGATCCGGGTGCTGACCCTGCCGCAGGCCACCGGCGGGGCGCCGTACGTCTTCGTCGACCTGGTGCGCGGGCCCCCGATGGCGCTGCTCGCGGGCGTGCTCGTGGTCCTCGTGCTCGCCGTCGCGCGGCTGCGCGGGCTCGGGGCGCTGCTGGGCCTCGGCGTCGCGCTCGCCGGGGTCCTGGGCTTCACCGTGCCCGCGCTGCTCACCGGGCAGCCCGCCCTGCCCGTCGCGCTGGTCACCGCGTCGGCCCTGATGTACGCGCTGCTCTACCTCGCGCACGGCATCTCGGTCCGCACCTCCACCGCGCTGCTCGGCACCCTGGGCGGGCTGCTCGCGACCGGTGCGCTCGCCGCCTGGGCGACCGGCGCGACGCGCCTCACCGGCCTGAGCGGCGAGCACGCCCTCGACCTGCTGAGCCTCGCCCCCGGCGCGACCCTGCGCGGCGTGCTGCTGTGCGGCATGGTGCTGGCCGGGCTCGGCGTGCTCAACGACGTCACGATCACCCAGGCCTCCGCGGTCTGGGAGCTCCGGGCGCTCTCGCCGGTGGCCTCGCGCCGGGAGCTGTTCGCCGGCGGGATGCGGATCGGGCGCGACCACATCGCGTCCACCGTGTACACGGTGGCGTTCGCGTACCTGGGGGCGGCGCTGCCGCTGGTGCTGCTGGTCGCGATGTCCGACCGCACCCTGCTCGACTCGCTGACCAGCGGGGAGATCGCGGAGGAGGTGGTCCGCACGCTGGTGGGCTCCATCGGCCTGGTGCTGGCCATCCCGCTCACGACCGCGATCGCGTCCGTCCTGGTCCCGGCCGGGAGCCCGGGACCGGCGCCTGCCCCGACCCCTCCCGCCCCGGGACCCGGGCACCCCCCCTGCCCCGCCCCCGCCCCGGACCCACTCGGGCCCCCCCGAACCGCACTGCCCCCCGGGCCCGCTCTGGCCCCCCGAGCCGCTCTGGCTCCCCGAACCGCACTGCCCTGTTCGCCGAGATCGCACTCTCGGGCTGCGCGGGCGCGGGAGGTTGCAGCCGAGAAGTGCGATCTCGCCGGGGACCCGCGCGCGGGCTCGGGACGTGGAGCTCGGTGGGCGGGCGGGCTCGCGGGCTCAGTGCGTGTGCCCGTGCGCGTCCGCGGGGGCGTCGCGGTGCCGCCCGCCCGCGACCGCACCGGCGACGGTGACCACCAGCGCGGCGATCGCCGTCGTCAGCGGGATCGCCAGCACCAGGCCGATCGATCCGACCATGGTCCGGACGATGTCCTCGGCGAACTCCCCACCGGTCAGCGTCGGCCCGAGCGGCAGCTGGTAGATCTCCAGCAGCAGCAGGACGGGCAGCGCGGCCCCGGTGTAGGCGAACGCGATCGTGTACACCGTGGACGCGATGTGGTCCCGCCCGATCCGCATCCCGCCCCGGAACAGCTCGGCCCGCGACGCCCCCGGTGAGGCCGCCCGGAGCTCCCAGACCGCGGACGCCTGCGTGATCGTGACGTCGTTCAGCACGCCCAGCCCGGCCAGCACGAGCCCGCACAGGAACAGCCCGCGCAGCGACGTCGCGCCCGAGTCGCCGAGCAGCTGTGCGAGCCGGTACGAGTCCTCGGACGTCACGCCGGACAGCCGCGCCCACTCCGCGGCGCCCGCGCCCAGCGCGGTGGTCAGCGCCAGCCCGGCGAGCGTGCCGAGCAGCGCGGTCGACGTGCGCAGCGAGAGCCCGTGCGCGAGGTAGAGCACCGCGGTCATGATCAGCGTGGACGCGCTGAGCGCGACGACGACCGCGTTCTCGCCGGCCAGCAGCGCCGGCAGCAGGTACGCCCCGATGACCACGAACGCCAGGGCGAGGCCGACCAGCGCGCGCAGCCCCCGGGTGCGCGCGACCAGGACGATCGCCAGCGCGAACGCCAGCGCGATCGTCACCAGCGGCAGCGTGCGGTCGTAGTCGTGCCACGCCCAGACCTCGGTGTCCGTGTCGGTGGCCGGGTAGTGCTCGACGACGATCCGGGTGCCGGCCCGCACGTCGCTCTCGGTGGTGCCCGCCGTGGCCCAGACCTCGACGTCCCGGCCGCGCTCCGACCCGCTGGTCACCGTCGCCTGCACCCGCAGGCACGGCACCGTCGCGGGGATGGTGCCGTCCACCGCGCGGTCCTCGACGGTGCCCTCGCACTCCTCGGTGGACGTGCCGGTGACGGTCGCCGACGGGTAGTCGAGCGCCACCGCCTCGACGGTCCGGGCGGTCCGCGGGTCGCCGTGCGGCCAGGTCAGGGCCATGCCGAGCGCGGCGGCGAGCACCAGCGGGATCAGGATCGCGGCGATGACGCGGCGGGTGCGGAGCGCGGCGGGGGAGAGCACGAGGGCGATTCTGCCCGAGGGCGCGTGCCCTGCGCCCGGCGTCCGGGTCGAGGTGCACCCGCGGCCTGGGGGACAATCGGGTCATGACCGCACCCCTCGCCGCCGCACCGACGGATGCCCCGACGGACGCGCCGGCCGGTGCCCCGGCGGACGCCGCACCCGCCCCCGCGCCGGGCTCGCCGGCTGCCGGCCACGTGCTGCCGCCGCTGCGCATCGGGCCGATCACGGTCGACACGCCCGTCGTCCTCGCCCCGATGGCCGGCGTCACGAACTCCGCGTTCCGGCGCCTGTGCCGCGAGTCCGGCGCGGGCCTGTACGTCGCGGAGATGGTGACCTCGCGGGCGCTGGTCGAGCGCGGCGAGGAGTCGATGCGGATCATCTCGCACGCCCCGGACGAGAAGCCGCGCTCGGTGCAGGTCTACGGCGTCGACCCCGCGACCGTCGGCGCCGCGGTGCACCTCATCGCCGCCGAGGACCGTGCGGACCACGTCGACCTCAACTTCGGCTGCCCGGTGCCCAAGGTCACCCGGCGCGGCGGCGGGTCCGCGCTGCCGTGGAAGCGCGAGCTGTTCGAGTCGATCCTGCGCGCCGCCGTCGACGCCGCGCGCCCGTACGGCGTCCCCGTCACCGTGAAGATGCGCAAGGGCATCGACGACGACCACCTGACGTACCTGGAGGCGGGCCTCGTCGCGCAGGACCTCGGTGTCGCGGCCGTCGCGCTGCACGCCCGCACCGCCGAGCAGTACTACTCGGGCACGGCCGACTGGGAGGCGATCGCCCGCCTCAAGGAGACGGTCACCGACGTCCCGGTGCTCGGCAACGGCGACATCTGGTCCGCCGAGGACGCGGTCCGCATGGTGCGGGAGACGGGTTGCGACGGCGTCGTGGTCGGCCGCGGCTGCCAGGGCCGGCCCTGGCTGTTCGCGGACCTGGCGGCGGCGTTCGCGGGATCGGACGCGCGCGTGACCCCCGGTGCCCGGTACGTCGCGCAGGTGATCCGCCGGCACGCCGAGCTCATGGTCGAGGCCTTCGGCGACGAGGGCAAGGCGCTGCGCGAGCTGCGCAAGCACATGGCCTGGTACTGGAAGGGCTACGTGGTCGGGGGCGAGCAGCGCGCGGCGCTCGGGCTCGTGTCGTCGCTCGCGGAGCTGGACGACCGGCTCGCGGCGCTCGACCTGGACCAGCCGTACCCGGGCGCGGCCGCGGAGGGCCAGCGCGGTCGCGCCGGCACCCCGAAGCGCCCGCACCTGCCGGACGGCTGGCTGGACTCCCGCGAGCTGTCCGAGGACTTCCGCGCCGCCCTGCACGAGGCCGAGCTCAGCGTCTCGGGCGGCTGACCCGCCACGCTCCCGGGCTACACGCGGAGCCAGACCGTGGTGTCGGCGGGGAGGGACGGGCCGGCCGGGGGATCGGTCCGCAGGCCCGAGGACAGCAGGATCTCGGCGCCCGCGGGGAGCGCGACCGGCGCGGAGCCGAGGTTCGCCACGACCAGCACGTCCCCGTTGCGCACGGCGATGACGTCCGCCTCGTCGGCGTAGGCCGGCTCCCACGCCGCCCCGCCCGAGCCCAGCGACTCGGCCCGGCGCAGCCGCAGCGCCGCGCGGTACAGCTCGAGCGTCGACCCCGGCACGCCGTCCTGGGCGTCCACGGCGTACGCGGCCCACCCCGCGGGCTGCGGCAGCCAGGTCGCGCCGGTCGGGGAGTAGCCGAACCCGGGCTCGGCCGCGGACCAGGGCAGCGGGACGCGGCAGCCGTCACGGCCGCGCTCGGCGCCGCCGGTGCGGAAGAACGCCGGGTCCTCACGGACCTCCGCGGGCAGGGTGGTGTGCTCGGGCAGCCCGAGCTCCTCGCCCTGGTAGAGGTACGCCGAGCCGGGCAGACCGAGCAGCAGGAGGGTCGCTGCCCGACCGCGGCGCAGGCCCAGCTCCTCGTCGGGCTGCACGTCCTCGGCCGCGATGCCGTTCGGGCGGGCGGTCGGGTCGGGCAGGCCGAGGCGGGAGTGGTGCCGGACGACGTCGTGGTTCGACAGCACCCAGGTGGTCGGGGCGCCGACGGAGTCGTTCACGGCGTACGACGCGGCGACGACCCGGCGCAGGGCCGGGGCGTCCCAGCCGGTGGCGAGGAACGCGAAGTTGAACGCCTGGTGCATCTCGTCGGGCCGGACGTACCGGGCCAGGCGGGACAGCGGCTCGACCCAGGCCTCGGCGACCAGCATGCGGTCGCCGTCGTACTCGTCGAGCACGGCGCGCCACGCGCGGTAGATCTCGTGCACGCCGTCCTGGTCGAACATCGGGCCCTGGTTCCCGGACCCGCTCACGGCGTCGACGTCGTCCGTGCCGACCGCGTCACCCGCGTCGGACCCGTCGATCATCGCGACGTGGCCGTCCCAGTCGGGCAGGCCGTCGGCCTTGACCATGCCGTGCGCCACGTCGACGCGGAACCCGTCGACCCCGCGGTCCAGCCAGAACCGCAGCACGTCCTCGAACTCGGCGCGCACCTCCGGGTTCGACCAGTCGAGGTCGGGCTGCCGGGTGTCGAACAGGTGCAGGTACCACTGCCCGTCGTCGACGCCGTGCCGCTCCCGGGTCAGCCTGGTCCAGGCCGGGCCGCCGAAGATCGACTGCCAGTTGTTCGGCGGCTCGGACCCGTCGGCGCCGCGGCCGTCCCGGAACAGGTACCGGGCGCGCTCGGGGGAGCCGGGCGCGGTGCGCAGGGCCTCGCCGAACCAGACGTGGTCGTCCGAGCTGTGGTTCGGCACCAGGTCGACGACGACCCGCAGGCCGAGCGCGTGCGCCCGCGCCAGCAGCGCGTCGAAGTCCGCGAGCGTGCCGAACAGCGGGTCGACGTCGCGGTAGTCGGCGACGTCGTACCCGGCGTCGGCCTGCGGGGACCGGTAGAACGGCGACAGCCAGACGGCGTCCACGCCGAGCGTGGCCAGGTGGTCCAGGCGGGCGGTGACGCCGGGCAGGTCGCCGATGCCGTCGCCGTTCCCGTCGGCGAACGACCGCGGGTAGACCTGGTAGATCACGGCGTCGCGCCACCAGGGGCCGTCGGGGGTGCCGGGGGCGTGGACGACGACGGGGGCGGTGGTCGGCAGGGCGGCTGCGGTCACGATGGTGCCTTCACGGGTAGCAGGGGTCGCCGGATGCGCGGGAGCGTGCGCGGCGCGGCGGGTCGGTCAGGGTCAGGCGGTGGGACGCTGCGGCGCGGCCCCGGTGGAGCCGCGGACGACGAGCTCCGGGTGGAACAGCAGCTCCGCGCGAGCGGCGGGGGTGCCGTGGATCTCGCCCATGAGCGCCGCGACGGCGGCCTGCCCGAGGGCGATGACGGGCTGGCGCACCGTGGTGAGCGGCGGGTCGGTGAACCCGATGAGCGGGGAGTCGTCGAACCCGACGACGGACAGGTCCCCGGGCACGTCGAGCCCGCGGGACCGGGCCGCGCGGATCGCGCCGAGGGCCATGAGGTCGGAGCCGCAGATGATCGCGGTGTGCCCGGACCCGAGCAGCTCGTGGGCGGCCTGCGCGCCGCCCTCGACGGTGAACAGCGTGGACACCACGTGCCGGTCGACGTCGGTGACGCCCTCCCGCGCGAGCAGCGCGGCGAACCGGTCCCGCTTGCGCCGGGCCGGGACGAACCGGGTGGGTCCGACCGCGAGCCCGATGGTCCGGTGCCCGAGTGCGCGCAGGTGCGTGTACGCCTGCTCCACCGCGACGCCGTCGTCCGTCGAGACCGAGGGGGCGTCGACGCCCTCGGGCTGCCCGTTGACCAGCACGATCGGCATGCCGCGGCCGCGCAGCACGCGGTAGCGCTCGGTGGACGCGGTCGTGTCGGCGTGCAGGCCCGAGACGAACACGATCCCGGCGACGTCGTGCTCCAGCAGGATCTCGACGTAGTGGTCCTCGGTGGTGCCGCCGGGCGACTGGGTGCACAGCAGCGGCGTGTAGCCGCGGCGGGTGAGCATCGACTCGATGGTCTGGGCCATCGCCGGGAACACCGGGTTCGACAGCTCCGGCACCACCAGGCCGACGAGCCCGGTCGAGCGGTCGCGGAGCTTCTCGGGGCGTTCGTAGCCGAGCACGTCGAGCGCGGCGAGGACCGCCTCCCGCGCCTGGGCCGAGACCCCGGGCTTCCCGTTCAGCACGCGGGAGACCGTCGCGGTGGAGACGTTGGCCTGCGCCGCGAGATCGGTCAGCCGGGTGCGCACGGAGGCGAGCGTAAGCGACACCGGGCCTCCTCGTCCTGGTCGTCCTCGTCGTGGTCCCCGGGCAGGGGGTGACGGGGTTGCAAGCGCAACCTGAGAATTACCGTAACGCCTTGCAAGACCGGGTTCAACTGCACTAACGTCCCCGGCGTCAAGCCGACGACGGCGCTGCGGCCGCCCGGCACCCTTCCGCGATTCGGAGACGACGATGCGACGGAGCATCCCTCTGCTGGCGACCACCGTGGGCCTGGCCCTGGCGCTCGTCGGCTGCTCGAGCAGTACCGACGACACCCCGGCCGGCGACGCGTCGTCTCCCGCCGTGGAGCCCGCCGGCACCCTGACGGTCTGGGTGGACGACACCCGCTCCGGCCCCGTCAAGGAGGTCGCGGCGACGTTCGAGGCGGACACCGGCGTCACGGTGAAGCTGGTGCAGAAGGACTTCGGCGACATCCGCGACGACTTCATCTCGCAGGTGCCCGCCGGGCAGGGGCCGGACATCATCGTCGGCGCGCACGACTGGCTCGGGAAGCTCGTGCAGAACGGCGTCGTCGCCCCCATCGAGCTGGGCGACAAGGCGGGGGAGTTCCTCGACGTCGCGATCGACGCCATGAGCTACGAGGGCACGCTCTACGGCCTGCCGTACTCGGTCGAGAACATCGCCCTGGTGCGCAACGACGCCCTGGTCACCGAGCCCACGCCCGACACCTTCGACGCCCTCGTCGAGCAGGCGAAGGCCGTCGGCACCGAGCACTCCGTGCTGATCCAGCAGGACGAGACGACCGGCGACCCGTACCACCTGTACCCGCTGCAGACCTCGTTCGGCGCCCCGGTGTTCGGCACCGACGCGAGCGGCGCGTACGACGGCACCCAGATCGCGATGGACGACGACGGCGGGAAGGCGTTCGCGGCCTACGTCGCGAAGCTCGCCGGCGAGGGCGTGCTCAAGACCACGGTCTCCGGCGACATCGCCAAGGAGGCGTTCCTGCAGGGCAAGGCCCCGTACATGATCAGCGGCCCCTGGAACACCGGGGACTTCGTCGACGCCGGCCTGGACATCTCCATCGAGCCGATCCCGTCCGCGGGCGGCGGCGAGTCGCAGCCGTTCGTCGGCGTGCAGGGCTTCTTCATCTCCGCGAAGAGCGAGAACGCGCTGCTCGCGAACGAGTTCGTCGTGAACTACCTCGGCACCGAGGACGTGCAGCTCGCGATGTACGAGGCCGGCGGCCGCGCCCCGGCCCTGTCCGCCGCGGTCGAGAAGATCAGCGACGACCCGATCGTGGCGGGCTTCGCCGCCGTCGGCGCCAACGGCGTGCCGATGCCGTCGATCCCGGCCATGGACAGCGTGTGGGCCGACTGGGGTGCCACGCAGGTCGCCATCATCAACGGCCAGGGCGACCCGGCGGAGCTGTGGACCCAGATGTGCGCCTCCATCGCGGGGAAGATCACCGCGGGCTGACCCGCGTCCCCGCCGGGGAGCCGGGCGGACGGCGCAGCGCTGCCGCCCGGCCCCCGGTCCGACCCCAGCCAGCCCTCTCAGCGTGGAGACGAAGCCCATGAGTCGCACCACGACTCC
>DAMBCY010000160.1:0-3981 GCA_032056255.1 Cellulomonas sp.
GGCGCGAAGACGAACACCGCCCCCTCATCTACGGGCAGTGTCGAGGCCCGCTTGTCGTAGTCCGACTGGGCCTTCGTGCGGGAGTCCTTCTCGGTGCCGAACTCGAAGCGCAGCTCACCGGCGGGCAGATAGGCGCTGCCCACGGAGGTCGCGGAACCGTCCCACCCCGGGGCTGCGACGCCCTCGTGGGCGCGGATGTCGATGTTGGTCACACCTGGAGTCAGTGCGAGCAGCCGGCGCATCAGCTCGGGGAAAGCTCCCTTGGCGTCGTCGTACGCCGCCCACTGGTCCAACCGCTTGGCGGATACCAGCTCAGGCTGGTCGGTACGGAGCTGTGGAGCGATCGACGAGGCGGGGTTGCCCCGCTGCTCGAGCAAGCGCATCACCTCTGCACGAGCGAACCGGTGCTGCTTGGCCCCGGGCGGGCGAGCGGAGATCAGCGTCCCGGCTGTGACCCAGTTCCGGACTGTGTTGGGGTGCACGCCAAGCAGGCGAGCCGTCTCAGCGACGCCCACGTAGGGCTTCTCCTCGCTCATGTGCACACAATATCATATTGTGTCTTTTGTGTACTTGAACCACCAGGTCGAGTGCAGAGACTCGGGCATCAGGGACTCCCGGGAAGTCGATCGTCGCCGTCGCGATCGCACGCGTGCCTGCGTTCGGAGGCTCGAGTCACGCCGCGACCTCAGATCGACGTTCTGGTAGTCCGTCCGCCGCGACCGGCACCGGCAGGCGCCGCCGCGCCGGTGACAGGCCGAGCCCAGCTGAGCACCCGCGACGCGCCCGGACCACCCGTCCTGGCCGGGTCCTCGTCGGCCGCGGGGCGTGGCAGGCTGAGGACGTGCCGCACCCGCCGCCGTCCGAGCCGCCCCGGCCCCGCCGCGGCCGGTGGTCCGTCACGCTCAGCGACGTCGGCGACGCGCTGCTCGGTCTGGTGACGACCGCCCTGGGCCTGGGCGTCGCGATCGCGCTGGTCGACGGCGTGCGCGCGGACAACCCGGGCGGGGTGCTGCTCGCCGCGCTCGCCGTGGCCGTCGGCGACCTGGTGCTGCGGCCCCCGCTGCGGGTGCTCGCCCGGGTCGGCGGCGCGATGGGGGCGCTCGTCGCGGGACTCGGCGCGCAGGTGCTGGTGGCGTGGGTCGCGCTCTGGCTGGTGCCGGGCGTCGAGGCGGTGAACGCCTGGGCGGTCGTGCAGGTGCTCGTGATCACGGCGTGCGTCATGGCGGTCGGCCGCTGGGTGTGGGGTGCCTCCGACTCCGACTACGTCGTCGGCGACGTCCTGCGCCGGGCCCGGGCGCACGCCCGGCGCGCGGGCGAGGGCGGGGGCGACCTCCCGGCCGAGCGCGAGCCGGGCCTGCTGGTGGTGCAGCTCGACGGCGTCGGCGCCCCGGTCCTCGAGCAGGCCGTCGACGCCGGTCTGGTGCCGACGATGGCGCGCTGGGTCGCCGACGGCACGCACCGGCTGAGCCCGTGGTGGGCGCAGGCGCCCTCGACGACGCCGGCCAGCCAGGCCGGGCTGCTGCACGGCGCGGCGGACGCGATCTGCTCGTTCCGCTGGTGGGACCGCGAGGCCGGCCGGCTCGTCGTGACCAACCACCCCGACGACGCCGCGCTCGTCGAGCGGCGGATGTCCGACGGGCGCGGGCTGCTCGCGGACGGCGGCGCGGCGGTCGCGACGATGTTCTCGGGCGACGCCGGGCGCCAGCTGCTGGTGATGAGCCAGGCGCGGCGCGGCATCGGCCCCGGCACCTCGTACCTGCGTTTCTTCGCGAGCCCGTTCGTGCTGGCCCGAGCCGTGAGCCTGACGTTCGGCGAGATGGTCAAGGAGCTGTACCAGGGCCGGCGGCAGCAGGTCCGCGACGTGCGTCCCCGCGTGCCGCGGCGCGGCTGGTACGTCGTGCTGCGCGGCGTGACGAACGTGCTGCTGCGCGACCTGGCGACCTCGCTGGTCGCGGAGCAGCTGGTCCGGGGGGCGCCGGTCGTGTTCGTCGACCTCGTCGACTACGACGAGATCGCCCACCACGCGGGGCCGACCCGCCCCGAGTCGCTGCGGGCGCTCGAGGGCCTGGACCGGGTGCTCGACACGTTCGTCCGCGTCGCCGCGGCGTCGCCCCGGGACTACCGGGTCGTCGTCCTGTCGGACCACGGGCAGGCGCTCGGGCCGCCGTTCGCCCAGGTCGCCGGGCAGCCGCTCGTCGACGTGGTGCGCCGGCTGATGGCCGAGCCGGGCGTCGACGCGGTGCAGGCGGGCACCGACGAGGAGTGGGGCCCGCTGAACGCGTTCCTGTCCTCCGCGGTGGCCCGGCACGGCGAGGACCGGTCCGTGGTGCTCGGGCCGCGGGGCCGGGACCGCCGGGGCGACGTCCGCCCGGACGGCGACCGGCCCCCGGCGACCTCCGGCCCCGCGCTCCCGCCCGACGTCGCCGTCACCGGCTCCGGCAACCTCGGCATGGTCTGGTTCCCGCGCTCCGCCGACCGGCTCGCGCTGGAGGACGTCGAGGGCCGCTGGCCGGGACTGGTGCGCGGGCTCGCGGCCACCCCGGGCGTCGGGCTGGTGCTCGTGGACACGGCCGCGCGGGGGCTGATGGCGATCGGGCAGGGGGGCGTCGCGTGGCTCGAGGCCGACGGTGCCGACGGTGCCGACGTTCTCGATGGCGACGGGCGCCGGGCCGCCGGCGTCCAGGTGGACGGGAACGACCCGCTCGCGCGGTACGGGCCGCGCGCCGCGGCCGACCTGCGCCGGCTCGGGCGCCTCGGGAACGCCGGCGACCTGGTGCTGCTGTCCGACGTGACCCCCGCGGGGCACGTGCACGCGTTCGAGGGCCAGGTGGGGTCGCACGGCGGGATCGGCGGGGCGCAGAACCACGCGATGCTGCTGCACCCCGTGGACCTGCCGCTGGACGACGACCTGCTCGACGCCGTGGGCCCGGACCGGATGCCGGTGGGCGCGGACCGGGTGCACGAGCAGCTGCTGCGCTGGGCGACCGCGCTCGGGCTGCGCTCCACCGCGACCAGCCGGGCGGCGCGGGGCGGGACGTCCGCGGACGGCGCGAGGACCGCGTGACCACCGGCGGCCCGGCGGGCCCCGGCGCCGTGCTGCGCTGGCTCGGGCACGCGACCGTCGTCCTCGACGTCGGCGGCGCCCGCCTGCTCACCGACCCCCTGCTGCGCCCGCACGCCGGGCTGCTGCGCCGGCGCGCCGCGACCCCGCGGCGCGAGCACTGGAGCGAGCCCGACGCGGTCCTGCTCTCGCACCTGCACCACGACCACGCCGAGCTCGGGTCGCTGCGGCTGCTCGGTGCCGTGCCGGTGGTGAGCGCGCGGTCGAACGCGTCCTGGCTCGCCCACCAGGGCGTGGACGGCGCGGTCGGGATCGGTGCCGACGAGTGGTGGACGGTGCCGGGGACGTCGGTGCGCGTGCGGCCCGTGCCCGCGGTGCACGGCCACCGGCCGATGCCGCACCGGCCCAACGCGGCCCTCGGGTTCCTCGTGGTGGCGCCCGGGCTGCGGGTGTGGTTCGCGGGGGACACCGAGCCGTACCCGCAGATGCGTCGCATCCCCGACCTCGCCGGCGGGCCGGTCGACCTCGCGCTGGTCCCCGTCGGCGGGTGGGGGCCCCGGCTGTCCGGCGGGCACATGCACCCGGCGCAGGCCGCGGCGGTCTGCGAGGAGGTCGGGGCGCGTCGTGCGGTGCCGGTGCACTGGGGCACGCTGCACGCGCCGGCCTCCCGGCGGCTGCCGCCGGGGTGGATGGACCGCGCCGGCCCGGCGTTCGCGCACGCGCTGGCGCGGCGTGCCGAGGTCGAGCCGGTGCTGCTCGCGCCCGGGGAGGCGGTCCGTCTGGGGGACCGGGTCGAGCGGCTCGCGCCGGGGCGGTGAGGCCGCCACGACACGCCGTGCACGCCGCGTGCACCGGTGCCGCCGATCGAACATGTGTTCGGCTACAGTGGGCGACGGTGACGCGCCGCGAGGTCGGACGCG
>DAMBCY010000160.1:3991-8501 GCA_032056255.1 Cellulomonas sp.
CGTCCACAGGTGGGGCGGGACGAGCGGGCTGTGGACGGGCCCGGGGTGCATGTCGGTGGTCGGGCATAGCGTCACCGCACGACACGGAGACCAGCCCCCGCAGGCGCAGCGCGACGCTGCACGAGAGACGAGAAGGTGGACCAACCATGGCCGCTCCCCAGGACCGCGAGAAGGCTCTCGAGGCCGCGCTCAGCCAGATCGACCGCCAGTTCGGCAAGGGCTCGATCATGCGCCTCGGCGACGACGGCCGTGCCCCGGTCGAGGTGATCCCCACCAGCTCGATCGCCCTCGACATCGCGCTCGGCATCGGCGGGCTGCCCCGGGGCCGCGTCGTCGAGATCTACGGCCCGGAGTCCTCCGGCAAGACGACCGTCGCGCTGCACGCCGTCGCGAACGCGCAGAAGCAGGGCGGCATCGCGGCGTTCATCGACGCCGAGCACGCGCTCGACCCGGACTACGCGAAGAAGCTCGGCGTCGACACCGACGCGCTGCTCGTGTCCCAGCCGGACACCGGCGAGCAGGCGCTCGAGATCATGGACATGCTGATCCGCTCCGGCGCGATCGACATCGTCGTCATCGACTCCGTCGCGGCGCTGGTGCCCAAGGCGGAGATCGAGGGCGAGATGGGTGACAGCCACGTCGGTCTCCAGGCCCGTCTCATGTCGCAGGCGCTCCGGAAGATCACCGGCGCGCTCAACGCGTCCGGCACCACCGCGATCTTCATCAACCAGCTGCGCGAGAAGATCGGCGTGTTCTTCGGCTCGCCCGAGACCACCACCGGTGGCAAGGCGCTCAAGTTCTACGCCTCGGTCCGCATGGACATCCGCCGCATCGAGACCCTCAAGGAGGGCTCGGACGCCGTCGGCAACCGGACCCGGGTCAAGATCGTCAAGAACAAGATGGCCCCGCCGTTCAAGCAGGCCGAGTTCGACATCCTCTACGGCGTCGGCATCTCCCGCGAGGGCGGCCTGATCGACATGGGCGTCGAGCACGGGTTCATCCGGAAGTCCGGCTCCTGGTTCACCTACGAGGGCGACCAGCTGGGTCAGGGCAAGGAGAACGCGCGCGGGTTCCTGCGGGACAACCCCGACCTGGCCGCCGAGATCGAGAAGAAGATCAAGGACAAGCTCGGCATCGGGGTCACGGTCGACGCGGGCGCCGACGCGGAGGTGAAGGTCGACTTCTGATGTCGACCGAGCAGCATCCGGCCGCAGTGGCCGGCGACGGGCGGGACCCGAGGGACGTGACGCGTCCCGAGGGTCCCGCCCCGCACGGGGCCTGGGAGCCGGCCGGCGACGACGTCGCGGGGGCGTGGTCGGACGACGAGGGCGCCGGTTCCGCGTGGGCCCCGCCGGCGGAGGACCCCGCGTGGGACCAGGCGGCGCCCCTCGCGGCGGCCTGGGACGAGGCCGTGCTGGTGGCGACGGGGTGGGACGGGGCCGAGCCGGCGGCGACGGAGCGAGACGGAGCCGAGCCGGCGGCGGCAGCCTGGGACGAGGCCGACCCGGTGGCGACGGCGCGGGACGAGCCGGACGTGCTCACGACCGGGCGTGCCGAGGGCGGGCCGGACGAGCGGCACGGCGAGCGGGGTGCCGCGCCGGACGACGTCCCGGCCGGGGTGCCCGGAGACGTCGCCGAGCCCGTCCGCGCGCTGCGGGAGGCGCTCGCCGCACGGGGCCTCGACGCGGGTGCGTCCGCCGAGGTACCCCCGCGTCCGGGTCCAGGGCCGGCCGCGCGACCCGCGCGAGGGGCCCGACGCGGGACGGGAAGGGGGCGGCGTGCCCCCGCGACCGAGCCACCTGGGGACGGTCCCGCGGCCGTGGACGCCGAGCCCGACCACGAGTCCGTCGCCCGCGCGATCGTGCTGCGGCAGCTGACCGCCGCGCCCCGGAGCCGGCAGCAGCTCGCGGAGGCGCTCGCACGCCGCGAGGTGCCGGAGGACGTCGCCGACCGGGTGCTCGACCGCTTCACCGAGGTCGGCCTGGTCGACGACGCGGCCTACGCGGAGGTCCTCGTGCGCAGCAGGCACGCCGAGCGGGGCCTGTCCCGTCGGGCGCTGGCCCTGGAGCTGCGCCGGCGCGGGGTGGACGACGGCATCGCGCAGGACGCGCTGGCGCAGGTCGACGACGACGACGAGGAGCACGCCGCGCGGGCGCTGGCGCGCAAGAAGCTCGCGTCCACGCGGGGTATGGACCGGGAGACGCGGCTGCGTCGCGCGTACGGCGCGCTCGGGCGCCGCGGGTACGGGGGCTCGCTCGTCGCGCGCGTGGTCCGGGAGGAGCTCGAGGCCGAGGGGGCGCCGGACGACGAGGACGGCGGCGGCCGGTTCGGCTGAGGCCTGGCCGGGCGCCCGTTCGAGCACCGCGCTGGTGGACAATGGTCGTCTCGCGTCGCAGGTCACCGGCGTCCGGCCCTGCGGCCGCGCCGGTCCGGGTCGTCGCGAGGTCCGCCCGTCGCACCCCCGCGGCGGCGCGCGACCGGAGTCGCCACGAGGAGTGTGACCACCCATGCAGGACCTCGCCGTCGTCATCGGCCTGCTGGTGGCGTGCCTCGTCGCGCTGATCCTGGTGCTGCTGGCCCGTCGTGAGGCGGACGCGCTGCGCCGGCAGGCCGCCGAGGACGTGCAGTCGATCCGCGACGAGGCGCGTACCGCGCTGGCGGACGCGCAGCGGCGCGAGGCGCGCGCGGTCGAGCGCGAGGAGCAGGCCGCCGCGGCCGAGCGCTCCGCCGCCGAGCGGGAGCACGCGGCGCGGGCCGAGCGCGACGTGGCCGCGGAGCTGCGTCGCTCCGCCGCCGAGCAGTCCGCGTCCGCGGCCTCCGCCGCGGCGGCCCGCCTGGCCGAGGCCGAGCGGACGGCCGCGGAGACCCTCGCGACCGCCGACCGGGCCGCCGCCGACCGGCGCGCGGCGGTCGAGCGTGAGGCAGCCGAGCGGCTGGAGGCCACGTCGGGCCTCACCGTGGAGGAGGCGCGCGCCCTGCTGCTGCGCCAGCTCACCGCGGAGGCGACGTCGGCCGCGGCGGCGTCGGTCCGCCGGATCGAGGCGCAGGCGCGTCGCACGGCGGAGTCGCGGGCCCGCCGGGTGCTCGCCACGGCCGTGCACCGGGCGGCGGTCGCGACCAGCAGCCACAGCAGCCTGACGGTGCTGGCGCTGCCCTCGGACGAGATGAAGGGCCGGATCATCGGCAAGGAGGGCCGGAACATCCGGCTGTTCGAGGCGCTGACCGGGGTCAACGTCCTGATCGACGAGTCACCGGAGTCGGTGGTGCTGTCCTGCTTCGACGCCGACCGGCGCGAGGTCGCCGCCGTCGCGCTGGAGGCGCTGATGGCGGACGGCCGGATCAACCCCCAGCGCATCGAGGCCGCCTACGCCGAGGCGGCGGCCGGCGCCGACGACCGCACCGACGAGGCCGGGCAGGCCGCGGCCGAGCGTGCCGGTGTGCGCGGGCTGGACCCGCAGCTGGTCCGGCTGCTCGGCCGGTTGCGGCTGCGGACCTCGTTCGGGCAGGACGTGCTCGCCCACGCGGTGGAGTCGGCGCTGCTCGCCGCGCAGGTCGCGGGGGAGATCGGGGCGGACGTCGAGGTCGCGCGCCGGGCCGCCCTGCTGCACGACATCGGCAAGGCCCTCACCGGCGAGGTCCCGGGCACGCACGCGCTCGTCGGCGCCGACCTGGCCGCGCGGCACGGGGAGTCCGCGGCGGTCGTGAACGGCATCGCGGCGCACCACGACGAGGTGCCGGCCGAGACGGTCGAGGCCGTGCTGGTCCAGGTGGCCGACGCGATGTCGGCCGCACGGCCGGGCGCGCGACGGGAGGACGTCGAGCAGCACGTCGAGCGGCTGGAGCAGCTCGAGGGGCTGGTGGCCGGGCACGCGGGCGTGCGCCGTGCGCTGGCCATGGCGGCGGGCCGGGAGATGCGTGTCGTCGTGGAGCCGAGCGAGGTGCCGGACACCGGGCTCGGGCGGCTGGCGGTCGAGATCGCCCGGCACATCGAGCAGGACCTGTCCTACCCCGGCGAGATCAAGGTCACCGTGGTCCGGGAGGTCCGGGCCAGCGCGACCGCGGGCTGATCCCTCAGACCGGCCCGCCCCCGAGGCCGGTGCCCGCGCCCCCGGCGGCCGTCGCCGCGAGCGTCGGGTCGGCGCCGAGGCTGCCGGAGGTCCGGGTGCTGCGGCCCTGCAACCAGACGGCCAGCCGGGTCAGCGAGATGTTGACCACCAGGTAGATCCCGGCGCCGACCACGAACAGCGCGATCGCGTACCGGTTGCCGAAGTACTGCGCGTTGTTCTGGATCGCCTTGAGCAGCTCCGGGTACCCGACGATGAAGCCGAGCGAGGAGTCCTTGAGCAGCACCACGAGCTGGGCGATGAGGCTGGGCAGCATGGTGCGGACCGCCTGGGGCAGCAGCACGAGGCGCAGCGTCTGGGCGCGGGTGAGCCCGACTGCGTAGGCGGCCTCCGCCTGACCCCGCGGCAGGGACGCGAGCCCGGCGCGCAGGATCTCGGCGATGATC
>DAMBCY010000161.1:0-8454 GCA_032056255.1 Cellulomonas sp.
CCGGCGCCGCGCCGGCGCCCGACGTCCGGCCCGCGCCGCACGTCGTGGTGGTCGGGGGCGGGCCCGGGGGGTACGAGGCGGCGCTCGTGGCGCGGCGGCTCGGCGCGGACGTCACCGTGGTCGAGCGGGCGGGTCTCGGGGGTGCGGCGGTGCTGACGGACGTGGTGCCGTCGAAGACGCTGATCGCCACGGCGGAGTGGATGACGATCGCCGAGCGCGCGCCCGACCTGGGTATCCGGCTGGACATCCCCGCGAGCCCGGGCGACGCGCCGGCGGACGCGGGGGAGGCCGCGCCGGGGCGTCGCCGGCGGCACAGCATCGACATGGCGGTGGTGAACGCCCGGGTGCGGGACCTGGCGCAGGCGCAGTCGCGGGACATCCGGACGCGGCTGGAGCGCGAGGGCGTCGAGGTGGTCATCGGGCACGGGCGGCTGGACGGCCCGGAGCGGGTCGTGGTCACCGCCGACGACGGGTCGCGCACGCTCGCGGCCGACGTGGTGCTGCTGGCCACCGGCGCGACGCCCCGGACGCTGCCCGACGCGCAGCCGGACGGGGAGCGCATCCTCACGTGGACCCAGCTCTACGAGCTGGACGCGCTGCCCGAGCGGCTGGTCGTGGTCGGGTCGGGCGTGACGGGCGCGGAGTTCGCCGGCGCCTACGTGTCCCTGGGCTCGGAGGTCGTGCTGGTGTCCAGCCGGGACCGGGTGCTGCCGGGGGAGGACGCGGACGCGGCGACGATGCTGGAGGACGTGTTCCGCTCGCGCGGCATGGAGGTCGTCGGGCGCTCGCGGGCGGTCGCGGCGCGGCGCGAGGGCGACGGCGTGGTCGTGACGCTGTCGGACGGGCGGGAGATCGCCGGGTCGCACGTGCTGCTCGCGGTCGGCTCGATCCCGAGCACGCAGGACCTGGGCCTGGCCGAGTCGGGGGTGCGGACCACGCCGTCGGGCCACGTCGAGGTGGACCGGGTGTCCCGGACGTCGGCGCGCGGCGTGTACGCGGCGGGCGACGTGACGGGGGTGCTGCCGCTGGCGTCGGTGGCGGCGATGCAGGGGCGGATCGCGATGTCGCACGCGCTCGGCGACGCGGTCGCGCCGCTGAAGGTGCGTGGCGTGGCGGCGAACATCTTCACCGCTCCCGAGATCGCGACGGTCGGGCTGAGCGAGCAGGCGCTGGTGGAGCGGGAGGCGCACTTCGTCACGCACACCCTGCCGCTGGCGAGGAACCCGCGGGCGAAGATGCTCGGGGTGCGGGACGGGTTCGTCAAGCTGTTCGCGCACGCGACGGCGGGCACCGTGCTCGGCGGCGTCGTGGTGGCGCCGCGCGCGTCGGAGCTGATCTTCCCGATCACCCTAGCGGTCTCGCACCGCCTGACGGTGGACGACGTGGCGAGCGCGTTCACGGTGTACCCGTCGCTGTCGGGCAGCATCGCGGAGGTCGCCCGGGTGCTGCACCACACCGAGTAGCGGTCAGCCCCCGACCCGCACCACGGCCACGACGGCGAGGTGGTCGGACGAGTCGTCGTCCAGCACGTGGGTGTCGGCGAACGTCACGCCGCCGCGCCCGAGCAGCCAGTCGATGCGCACCGTCGGGTCGTTGCTCGGGTGCGTGAGCACGTCGGGGTCGCCGGCGGACTCGACCGCGCTGGTCCAGCCGGCGTCGGCGAGCGCCCGGACCTCGGGCGACCCGGGCTCGGCGTTCAGGTCCCCGCCGAGCACCGACGGCCCGTCGTCGGGCAGCGCGGCCTCCAGCGCGGCGAGCTGCTCGAGCCGGGTCGGGGTGTTGGCCTCCCGGTGCTGCAGGTGCACGGAGGTCACCCGGACCGGTGCGCCGTCCGGCCCGTCGACCACGGCGGTGAGCGCCGAGCGCTGCTGCGGCCCGGCACCGTAGGGCAGCGCGACCACCTCGACGGCCCGCAGCGCGGTGCGGGAGAGCAGGACGTTGCCGAACTGCCGGTCCGCCGCCGGCGCGAACGCCACGTGCATGTGGAGCCGGTGGCCGAGCCAGGTGGCCATGTCCGTGCCGCCGCCGAGCACCCAGCCGCGGGCGACCTCCTGCAGCATGACGACGTCGGGCGCCTCGGACTCGATCGTGCGGGCGATCTGCTCCAGGTCGACGGCCGTGTCCGCGGCGACGCCGTAGTGCAGGTTCCAGTCGAGGACGACCATCGTGCCGGCCTCCCGGTCCACCGCCACGGCGGCGCCGGACCCGGCGGTCGAGGACCACCAGCCGACCAGCAGCAGCACGACCGACGGCAGGACGAGGAACCGCAGCGCGTTCGCGCGCAGCGGCGGTGCGGCGAGGCCGCCGTCGCGCGTCGCCGTCTCCTCCGGGGTGCGCCAGCGCAGCCCGCCCGCGCCCACCAGCGCGGCGGCGAGCACGACCACCCAGGCGTTGTCGACGCCGAGCGGGACGTCGTAGTCGAGCAGGTAGACGAGCAGCACGGCGACCAGGCCGAACCCGGCCCCCGCCGTGGCGAGCGCGGTGCGCGGCACCCCGGGCGGCGCGGGCCTGCGCGCGCTCAGGGCCGCGGCGAGCACCACGCCGGCGGCGACCTCCGCGCCGACGACGGCGACCAGCGCGACCGGCCCGCTGACCAGCAGGGCGACGGCGGTCGCGACGGGCAGCAGCACGGCCGCCGCGACCCGGACCGCGGGCACGAGGACGCGCGGGACGAGCAGCAGCCACACGGTCCCGGCGGCGGCCAGCACGGTGGCGCTCCCGGCGGCGAGCAGCGGCAGGCCGGACTGGGAGGCGGCGAACGCGGGGTTGGCCAGCACCATGAGCAGCAGCGCCGTGGCCGGCCCGAGCACCCAGGTGCGGCGGGGGCGCCCGGCGGCCGTCCAGCCGCGGCCGACCACGGCGAGCGCGACCGTCAGCCCGACGAGGACGACGGCGACGGTGGTCCCCACGACGCCGCCGCGCCACAGCGGGTCCCAGGTGCCGAGGGTGAGCTGGAGCGCCGCGGACAGCCCGGTGCCGAGCGTGATCCCGAGCGCCGCCTGCCGCCCGCCGGTGGGGCGTCCCGCCACGAGGGTGGCGGTGAGGACGAGCGCGGCGACCGCGAGCGCGGCGGTGACCAGGCCGGCCCCGAACCGCGCCGCGTCGTGCACGGCCTGCGTGACCAGCCGGGCGGCGCCCGCCGCGACGACGACGGCGAGCACGGTCGCGCCCGAGGCGGTGCCGGGGCCGCGGCGGCCGGTGGCGAGCAGCGCGACGGCGGCGACCAGGCCGGCACCGAGGAACGTCAGCAGGGCGGCGACCGTGACGGTGACCGTGCCGATCGTGAACGCCCGGTCCAGGACCGGCCCGGAGGCGCGCACGACGTCGACGGCCAGCACGGTGACGAGCGCGAGCAGCGAGACCCGGGTGGTGACGCCGGCGTCCGGGGGCCGCGGGCTGCCGGACGGGGGAGTGGCGGGTGCTGCGGCCGGGACGGTCATCCCGACAACCTAGGGCCTCGCGACGGCACGCGGGCCGACGACGCCGCCGCGCGGGTCACGCCAGCAGCGCGCGCGCCACGTGCGCGTCGGTGACGAGCACCGTCACCCAGCCGCCGACCACCGCCGCGCGGATCGCGGCGAGCTTGCGCATGCCGCCCGCCACCGCGACCCGCCGGGGGATCGCCAGCAGCTTCGCGGGCTCGATGCCCAGGATGCGGTCGTCGAGCTCGGAGGTGATGACCCGGCCGTCCGCGTCGAAGTAGCGCAGGCAGATGTCCCCGACGGCACCCAGCCCGCGCAGCCGCTCGAGCTGGTCGGGTGCCATCGCGTTGCCGCTCTCCCGGATCAGCGCCGACGGCTCCAGGGTGCCGATGCCGACCAGCGCCACGGTGATCTCGTCCCACCGCGTGACGACCTCGGCGACCGGCGGGTCGGCGAGCAGGCTGTCACGCGCCTGCCGGGACCCGAGCAGACCGGGAGCCGGCACCATGACCGCCTCGGCGCCGGTCAGCTGGGCGAACTGGCCGATCAGGCGCGAGGACTCCATCTGCACGGCGGGGTTGCCGTGGCCGCCGACCATCTGGACGACCTGGCGCAGGGTGTAGCCGTTGGTGGGCTGCATGGCGTCCATGACCGCGAGCAGGCTCGAGCTCCAGGACGCGATGCCGACGACCTCCCCGGTCAGGGTCGACTCCAGGTACACCGCGGCCGCCGCGCCCAGGGCCGGCAGCACCGGCTCGTCGCCGTCCGGCCCGTCGACGATGACGGCCTCGGCGAGCCCGTAGCGCGCCTCGAGCTCCTGCTCCAGGTCGGTGTGCACGTCGGGGGGCAGGGTCACGATGGTCCGCACGATGCCCTCCTCGATCGCGCGCTTGAGCAGCCGCGAGACGCGGGCGGTGGACAGGTGCAGCTCGGCCGCGATCGCGGTCTGGCGCATGCCCTGCTCGTGGTGCATCCGTGCGACGCGCGCCATCAGGCGCACGTGGTCCGCACCACCGCGCATGACGCCCCCTCTCGTGCCCGACCTCACCGCCCAGACGACGCGCCCCCCGCCCACCGGTCAGCCCTGCTCTGGCAGGGCCAGGGTCCGGCGGACCTCGGGGGCGACGCGCGCCAGCGCTGCCGCGCGCGCCCCCTGGGCATCGGGTGCCGCCAGGGCCGCGCGGGCGATCTCCGTGCACGTCACGCGGCTGTGCTGACGCAGCGAGAAGCGTACCGCGGCCAGCGACGACGCGGACATGGACAGGCTGGTGACCCCGAGGCCGACCAGGACGAGCGCCATCACGGGGTCGGCGGCGGACTCGCCGCAGATCCCCACCGGCCGTCCGGCCGCGCGCGCCGCCGCCACGGTGCGCTCGACGAGCCCGAGGACGGCGGGCTGCCACGGGTCGAGCAGGTCGGCGAGGTCGCCCTGCAGCCGGTCGGCGGCCATCGTGTACTGCGCCAGGTCGTTCGTGCCGATCGACACGAAGTCGAGGTCCGCGACCAGCGCGGCGGCCGACCACGCGGCGGACGGCACCTCGACCATCGCGCCCACGGTGGTCAGCCCCGCGGCGCGCGCCCGGGCGGCGAACGCCGACGCCTCCGCGGGGGTGGACACCATCGGTGCCATCACCCACGGGTCGGCGCCGGTGCGTCCCGCGGCGAGCGCGAGCGCCCGGAGCTGGTCGTCGAGCAGCTCGGGCCGCCGCCGGGCCAGCCGGTGGCCCCGCACGCCGAGCGCCGGGTTCTCCTCCGGCGGCAGCCCGGCGAACGGCAGCGGCTTGTCCGCCCCGGCGTCGAGCGTGCGCACCACGACCTTGCGGTCGCCGAGCGCGGCCAGCACGGTGGCGTAGACGTCGGCCTGCTCCTCGACGTCCGGCGCGACGGCGCGGCTGAGGAACAGCACCTCGGTCCGGAACAGCCCGACGCCCTCGGCGCCCGCGGGCAGCGCCCGCGCGTCGTCCGCCGTCCCGATGTTGGCGAGCAGGGCGACCGCGTGCCCGTCGGCGGTCGCGCCCGGCGCGGTGTCCTCGGCGAGCGAGCGCAGCGCGGCGGTGCGCCCCGCGAGCTGCTTGCGCAGCGCGGGGCCGGGGTCGCGGTGCACCAGGCCGGCGGCGGCGTCGACCGCGACGGGTTCGCCGTCCCCGAGCGCCGAGGCACCCGGGGCGCGCACCACGCACGGCAGGCCGAGCTGCCCGGCGATGATCGCGGTGTGCCCGGTGGGGCCGCCCTGCTCGGTGACGATCGCCAGCACCCGGCGCGGGTCGAGACCGGCGGTGTCCGCGGGCGCCAGGTCCTCGGCGACGACGACGGACGGCTCGGCGAGCGCCGGGACGCCGGGAGCGGGCAGCCCGAGCAGCCGCGCGACCACGCGGTGCCGGACGCTGCGCAGGTCGGTGACCCGCTCGGCGAGGTAGCCGCCCGCGGCGGTGAACGTCGCGCACACCTCCTCGACGGCCTCGTCCACCGCCCGGGCCGGGGCCGTGCCGCCCGCGACGCGGCGCAGCGACTCGGTGCGGAGCAGCTCGTCGGCCGCCATGGCGGCCGTGGCGCGCAGCACCTCCGCCAGCGTGCCGCCGGTCTGCGCGGCCAGGGCGTCCAGATCGGCGGCGACCGCCTCGAGCGCCGCGACCACGGCCCCGGCGGGGTCGGCGACGGCCGGCTCGGCGGACGGCAGGGCGGGGGACGGGTGCACCCGCACGACCGGTCCGACCGCCGCACCGCGGCCGACGCCGACGCCGCGCAGGACGCGGCGGGAGTCGGGGAGCGTCGTCGTCACGCCGTCACTCCTCGTCCAGGTCGCGGGCCACGAGCGCGGCCAGGTCGTCGGCGACGCGCTCGGCGTCCGCGCCCTCGACGGTCAGGAGGATCTCGTCGCCCTGCTGGGCCCCGATCGACATGACGGCCAGCACGCTCGACGCGGGTGCGGGGGTGCCGCCGGCACGGGCGACCAGCACCCGCAGGCCCGTCGCCCTCGCGGCGTCGGCGAACAACCGGGCCGGCCGGGCGTGCAGGCCGCTGCGGGAGCCGACGACGACGGTGCGCGTGGCGGCTGCCTCGGGTGCCTCGGCCGCCGGGGTCGCCGGGGCAGCCGCGGCGGAGCGCGCCTCGTCGTACCGCCGGATCAGCTCGACCTTGCTGCTCGACGGCGACGCCTGGTCGAACCGGAGGTCCAGCCACCCGTCGACGAGCGCGCGCGCGAGCTCCAGCCCGATGACCCGCTGGCCCATCGTCAGCACCTGCGCGTCGTTGGACAGCACCGAGCGGCTGACCGAGTACACGTCGTGCGCCGTGACGGCCCGCACACCGGGGGTCTTGTTCGCCGTGATCGCCATCCCCAGCCCGGTGCCGCAGATCAGCAGCGCCCGGTCGGCCTCGCCCGCGGCGACCTTGCGCGACGCCTCGACGGCGACGTCCGGGTACGCGGTGTGCTCCTCGGGGCCGACGCCGACGTCGATCACCTCGGCGACCCGGTCGTCCTGGCGCAGCTGTGCGGCGAGCGCCTCCTTGTAGTCCACGCCGGCGTCGTCCGCGCCGACGACGATCCGCAGCCTGTCGGTCATCGTGCCTCTCCTCGTGCTTCCGTCCGTCGTGCGACGACGGGGACCGGGCCGGCCACCCGCGCCATCTCCTCGATCACCTCGGCCAGCGCGGCGACCTCGTGCGCCCGCCGGCCGAGGAACAGCCCGTCCACGTCCGGGTGCAGCCGGGCGAAGACGCCCGGGCCGGCCGTGCCCCCGTACAGCAGGCGGTGGTCCGGCCGGTGCGTGTCCAGGTGGGCGCGCAGCCGCCGGCACACCGCCCGGACGTGGTCCGGCCCGGCCGGCTCGTCCGCCCCGATGGCCCACTCCGGCTCGTAGGCGACGAGCACGGGGGCCTCGGCCGGGACGTCGCGCAGCGTGGCGTCGAGCTGCGCGGCGCACCGGGCGGCGGCGGCCTCGGGGGACACCCGGTCGCCCTCGCCCACGCAGACCAGCGGGACCAGGCCCGCGCCCGCGCCGGCGGTCGCCTTCGCGGTGGTGGTCGTCTGGTCCTCGCCGAGCACGCCCCGGCGCTCGGCGTGGCCGATCTCGACGACCTCGGCACCGATCTCGGCGAGCAGCGCGGCCGGCAGCTCGCCGGTGTAGGCGCCGGGCGGGGTCCAGGAGCAGTCCTGCGCGCCGACCCGCACGCCGACCGCGCCGAGCACCCGCGCGGCGTCGGGCAGCGCGGTCGCGACCGGCAGCACGAGCAGGTCGACGCCCGCGGGTGCCGTCACCGCCACCCCGCGCACGGCCTCGAGCCACGCCCGGGTGCCCGCCTGGCCGAGGTAGGTCTTGAGGCTCACGGCCGCGAGCGGCCGGCCGCGGCGGGCGGTCATGCCGCACCGCCCGCCGTGCCGTCGGCCGGTCGCCCGGCGAGCGTGGTCAGCAGCAGCGCCGCCGACACCGCCCCCGGGTCGGGGTGGCCGAGGCTGCGCGCGGCGAGCGGCCGGGCGCGCCCGCGGCGCGGCGACAGCGCCGCGGTGGCCTCGGCCGCCGTCCGGGCCTCGCCGGCGGCCCGCGCCCACGCCTCGCGGACGGGGACGCCGTCGGCGACCGCCGCCGCGAGGGTGGTCACGAACGGCTCGATCGCGTCGAGCATCGTCTTGTCCCCGACCACGGCGCCGCCGGACCGCACCAGCGCGTCGCGCGCCGCGGTCACCGCCGCGACCACGTGCTGCGTCCCGGGCACGGCGTCGTCCGGCAGCGCGGCCGCGGCGGCGCGCAGGGCCGCGCCCCACAGCGCCCCGGAGGTGCCACCGCTGCGCTCCGCCCAGGCCGCGCCCGCCTCGTGCAGCACGGTCGCCGGCCCCGCCCCGGTCCCGGCGGCGCGGGCCGCGGCCTCGCGCGCGGCGGTGGCGCCGCGGGACATCCCGCGGCCGTGGTCCCCGTCGCCGGCGACGGCGTCGAGGTCGCCCAGGTGCTGCTCGGCCGCGACGAGCGCGTCGCGGACGTCCCCCGCCGCGGCGGCGAGCCGCCGGGAGGCCGCCACCACCTCGGGCGCACGGGGG
>DAMBCY010000162.1:0-8382 GCA_032056255.1 Cellulomonas sp.
TGCCTCCCGGACCTCACCGGACCTCACCGGCCCTGCCCCCGGCCCTCCCCGGACCGCGCAGCCGCCTCGCCGCGCTCCTCTGGCATCGTCCGCCCGTCCGTGCGACGGTGCCGGGGTGACGACCGCGACCCACGCGCCCGCCGCCACCCGCGCGTCCTGGGACTACGGCTCGCCCGCCCGGCTGCTCGCGGCGGCCCTGGTCTGCGGGTCCGCGGTGCTGCTGTTCGCCGTGCACGTCCGGCCGCTCGGCTACCTGCCGCTGGTCGCGGGCGTGCTGCTCGGGCTCGCGGTCGACCGGGCGCTGGGCCGGGACCTCGCCCTGATCGCGACGGGGATGGCGATCATCTCGGCCATCTCGCTGCAGGCGGACCTGTCGGACGCCGGCATCGTGCGGTTCACCGCCGCGCTGTCGCTCGCGGTGCTCGTGCCGTGGGCGCTGTCCCGGTTCGCCTTCCGGCAGCGGACGATCGTGTTCCCGGTCCGGACCGGCCGACGCTGGTCGCGGTGGCAGCTGGTCTACCTCGCGGTGGTCGTGGTCGCCGGGTACCTGCTGCTGCCGTTCTACTTCATCGGCTCCGGCGCCTACCGGAACTGGCCCGCGGTCACCGGCCCGGAGGAGATCGCGCGGCTGTTCGTGGGCGTGAACGCGGTCGGCATCTGGGACGAGCTGTTCTTCGTGTGCACGGTGTTCGCGCTGCTCCGCGCGCACCTGGGGGTGTGGACGGCGAACCTGCTCCAGGCGACGGTGTTCGTGTCGTTCCTGTGGGAGCTCGGCTACCGCGAGTGGGGGCCGCTGCTGACCGTGCCGTTCGCGCTGGTGCAGGGCTGGATCTTCGCGCGCAGCACCTCCCTCAGCTACGTGGTGGCGGTGCACCTGCTGTTCGACCTCGTGGTGTTCGCCGTCCTGGTGCACGCGCACCACCCGGAGCTGCTGGACGTGTTCGTCACCGCCCCGCGCTGACCCCGGCCAGGCCGCGCCCCCAGTGCTCCGCGCGCGCGGTCTCGCCCTCGGCGAGCGGCCCCGCGGTCCCGGTGACGACGAAGTCCTCGCCGCGCTCCGCGGTGACCCCGCGCCGCTCCAGGGCCCGGACGGCGGCCTTGCCGGCCGACCCGGCGAACCGGCTCCCGACCTTCGTCGAGAACGCGACCACCCGGCCGTCGACGGCGGCGACCCGGTCGATCCACTCCCGCACGCCGGGCCCGGTGCGCGGCGCGCCCGTGGTCGCGGCCTGGCGGCGGCTCGCGGGTGTCGGGAGGCCGGTGTTGTGCGTCGGTGCGCCGACCAGGACGAGGTCGGCGCGCAGCTCCGCGGGCGCGGACGCGGCGTCGAGCACCTCGACCTCCGCGCCGGTGGACCGCAGCCCCTCGGCCACGGCGCGCGCGACGGCCGCGGTGCACCCGAAGCAGGACTCGACGAGGACGACGGCACGCACGATGGGCTCCCGGGGGTTGGGGCGGATCCGTGATGAGACATCATGTCTCATGCGCGACACTAGGGCGGTGACCACGCCCCGTCAACGCCCCGGCTCCGCCGGCGACCGCGTGCTCGACGCCGCGCTCGCCCTGGTCCGCGAGCGCGGCCTGTCCGTCGGCCTGGACCGGATCAGCCTGGAGGAGGCCGTCGCGGCGTCCGGCGTCTCGCGCGCGACGGCGTACCGCCGGTGGCCGTCGAAGGACGGCTTCCTGCGCGACGTGCTGCTCGGCGTGGTCCGGGCGGCGCGCGTCGAGCCCGAGGACGACGAGGACCTCGCGGCGCTGCACGCCCTGGCGGCGGCGCACCGGGACACCCTCGGCACGCCGGACGGGTGGCGCACGTTCGTCGTCGAGTGCTTCCGGCTCACCGCGGAGACCGACCTGCGCCGGCTGGCCGCCTCCCGGGAGTGGCGCGACCACCTCGCGCTGCGGGCCGCCTGCTCCGGGCTGCCCGCGGGCGGGCTGCGCGACACGGTGCACGCCGCGCTCGCCGAGGCCGAGCACCGCAGCGCCCTGCGGCGGGCCGGGGTCTACGCCCGGGTGCCGGGGCTGCTCGGCTACCGGCTCGTGCCGTGGCTGGACCCCGCGACCGGCTTCGTCCGGATGGCCGAGGCGACGGGCGCGCTGATGTCCGGGCTGGTCGCCCGCTCCGGGGTGGTCGACGCCCGGCCGCCGGTGCGGATGCGGGCGTTCGGCTCCGCGCTCGAGGCCGACTGGTCCGTCGAGGGCTACGCGCTGGTCGCCCTGCTGCTGTCCTACCTGGAGCCCGACCCGGACGTGACCTGGGACGACGCGCACGCGGCCGCGGCGCTGGCCCGGGTCCCGGAGCTGGAGGACGAGGTCCGCCGGCTCCGTGCCGAGCTCTGAGCGTCACCGCCGCGCGACCCGGCGCTCAGATCACGGACCACCCGCCGTCGCTCGGCAGCACCGCCCCGTTCACGTTCGCCGCGTCGTCGCTGAGCAGCCACGCGATCGCGGCGGCCGGCGCCTCGGGCTGCGCGACCACCAGCCCGGCCGACTGCAGCACCGGGCCGACCCGCTGCCCGGCGAGAGCGGACCGCATCCGGCCCTCGATGTTCGTGGCCACCGCCCCCGGCGCGACGGCGTTGGCGCGCAGACCCTGCGGCCCGTACATGAACGCGAGGCTCCGGGTGAGCCCGAGCACGGCGTGCTTCGACGCCGTGTAGGCGGCACCGGCGGCCGACCCGCGCAGCGCCGCCTCGGACGCGACGGTGACCACCGACCCGCCGCCGTCGAGCAGCAGCGGCAGCGCCGCCCGCGTCAACCGCATCGGCGCGGTGAGGTTGACCCGCAGCACCCGGTCCCAGGTCTCGTCGTCGACCTCCCCCACCGGCAGGAAGCCGTCCATGATCCCGGCGACGTTGGCCAGACCGTCGAGGCGGCCGCGCGCGGCGTCGACGACCCGGTCGACGGTGCCGGCCTCCGCGACGTCGCCGGCGACGAGGCGGAGCCGGCCGGAGCGCTCGGCGCCGGTCTCCGCGGCCAGCGCGTCGAGCCGCTCGGCGACGACGTCGGTCGCGACCACGGTCGCGCCCTCGGCGTGCAGCCGCAGCGCGGTGGCGCGGCCGATGCCGGATCCCGCGCCGGTGACGACGAGGGTGCGACCGGCGAAGCGGTCGGGGACGTGGGACATGGTGGTGCCTCCTCGCGGGGCGGCGGCCCGCATCGGGGGTGGCGGGCCGCGGGGGCGTCGCCGACGACCCGGTCGCGCCCGGAGGGGTCCGGGAGAAAGGGACGTCGGTGTCCGTTTTCTACGGTGGCGCCACCGTAGGCCCGCACCCCGCCCGCGCGCCAGGGGCTCCGCCACCCGCGCCGGTCCCCTACCCTCGGCCGGGTGGGAGAGCGACGCGACGTGGTGCGCAACCGGGCGAGGATCGTCGCCGCGGCCGAGCACGTGTTCCGCGAGTCGGGGGCCGCCGTCCCGCTGGACCGGGTCGCCGAGCGCGCCGGCGTCGGCCGCGGCACGCTGTACCGGCACTTCCCGGACCGCGCCGCGCTGATCGCCGCCGTCTACGCCGTGCGCGTCGACGCCCTCGAGCGGTACGCCGCGGAGCTCACCGACGAGAGGGCGCTCGAGCACCTGATGGTCGAGATCGTCGCACTGCAGGTCGACGCGCCCGGGCTGTTCACCGCCGTCCGCACCGCGCACGGCAGCGTCCCGGGCATCGCGGACGTCGAGCGGCGCGCCACCGACCTGCTGGACGCCGCGCTCGCCGACGCGCGCGCCCGGGGCCGGGTCCGGGACGGGGTCGAGGTCGAGGACGTGCGCCTGGTGTTCGCCATGGTCGAGGGGGTCCTGGCCGCGGAGGACCCGGCGCGGGTCCGCGCGAGCGTCCGCCGCGCGCTGGACGTCGCGCTGCACGGCCTCCTGGTCGGCGGCCCGGACGACCTCCCCGAACCCCGGCTGGTCCTCCCCGCCTGACCGTCCGCACCCCGGGCCGGGGCGAGCCGGGACCTCGGACCGTTGCCCGCCGGCGGATCAGGGCGCATGCTGGACAACCGGACACCGATGTCCGTTTCCGTGAGGAGGACGCATGCCCGAGGTCTTCGACCACACCTTCGACGTCGTCGTGGTCGGCACGGGAGGTGCGGGGTTCGCCACCGCCCTCGGTGCCGCCGATGCCGGACTGCGGGTGCTGATGCTGGAGAGCACCGACAAGTGGGGCGGCAGCACCGCGATGTCCGGCGGCGGGCTCTGGCTGCCCGACAACCCCCTGATGCGCCGCGCCGGCGTCGGCGACTCGCGCGAGGAGGCCCTGACCTACCTGGACGCGTGCGTGGGCGAGGTCGGCCGCGCGTCCGACCGGGCCCGCAAGGAGGCGTTCGTGGACGGGGTCGAGGACTTCGTCCGCACCGCCGAGCGGCACGGGCTCCGGTTCTCCCGCGCCGGCGACTACCCCGACTACTACCCCGAGCTCCCCGGCGGCAAGATCGGCCGCGCCCTCGAGGTCGAGCCGTACGACAGCAAGCGGATCGGCGAGTGGTGGGCCAGCTGCCGCGCGCTGCTGCCCCTGCCGCTCAAGACCGACGACATGTGGGAGCTCGAGCGCGCGTGGTCCACGCCGGGCGGGTTCGTCCGCGGCGCGCGCGTCGTCTTCCGTACCCTCGGGTCGGCGGTCCGCGGGCAGCGCCGGGTCGGCATCGGCGCCGCGCTGGCCTCGGCGCTGCTCGACGCCGTGGTGCTGCAGCACGGCGTCCCGCTCTGGCTGAGCAGCCCGCTGGAGTCGCTCGTGGTCGAGGACGGCCGCGTCGTCGGCGTCCGCGTCACCCGGGACGGGCAACCGGTCGGCATCCGCGCGACGCGGGGCGTGATGCTCGCGTCCGGCGGGTTCGACCACAACGTGCCGTGGCGGCAGAAGCACCACGGCATCGACGGCGACCCCTCGGGCAACCCGGGCAACCTGGGCGTGCCGATCGCGATCGCCCAGGACGCCGGCGCCGCCGTCGAGCTGATGGACGACGCGTGGTGGGGCGCCTCGATCGCGGCGGCGCCCGGGGGCGACCCGACGTTCCTGGTCGGCGAGCGGTCCCTGCCGTACTCGATCATGGTCGACGCCCGCGGCGACCGGTTCGCGAACGAGTCCGAGTCCTACGTCGACCTCGGCCACCACATGCTGGAGCACGACCCGGACGGGCCGTACTGGCTGGTCGCCGAGTCCCGGCACGCGCTGCGCTACCTGCGCAACTACGCCCTGGACCCGCGGGCCACCAAGGCGATGGCCGAGGCCGGGACGTACGTGAAGGCCCCGACGCTCGCGGAGCTGGGACGGCAGATCGGCCTCGACCCGACCCGGTTCCGGGCCACAGTCGAGCGCTTCAACGGGTTCGCGCGCTCCGGCGTGGACGGCGACTTCGGCCGCGGCAACTCCGCCTACGACCGCTACTACGGCGACCCGACCGTGCACCCGAACCCGAACCTCGGGCCGCTCGAGCGCGGGCCGTTCACCGCGTTCCAGGTCGTCATCGGGGACCTCGGCACCAAGGGCGGCGTGCTCACCGACGCCGACGGCCGGGCGCTGCGCGAGGACGGCAGCGTGATCGCCGGGCTGTACGCGGCGGGCAACTGCTCGGCGTCCGTCATGGGCCGGACGTACCCGGGACCGGGCTCGACCATCGGACCGGCCGCGGTGTTCGGGATGCGCGCCGCGCGGGCGATGGCCCGCGGCTGACGCGGCACCCCGCCCGCACGCACCGGTGCCGCGACGGGGAGGACCCTCCTCCACCCCGTCGCGGCACCCGTCCTCACCGGTGGACGCGCTGCCGGGAGTCCCGCAGCCGCTGCACCGCCTCGCCGAGACCGACGACGGCGATCACGGCCACGAGGCCGGCGACGACGATCCACACCTGGGCGGACATGGGGTGCTCCTGCTGGTGATCGGGTCCGGTGCGTGCTGACGGGTCCCATCGTGCCCGGGCGGGCCCCCGCGGCGGATCGTCCGGCGGCCGTATCTTCGGGTACGTCGAACGGCGTACCCGGTCGGCGGCGGCCTCCTCCTCGGGACGGGGGCGGGCGTCCGCGCGGGCTCAGCCCGCGTCGGCCGCCGACGGGACCGGCGACGCCCCCTCGTCCGCGGGCTCGTCCAGCCCGCCCGCGCCGACCGAGAAGTTGTGCCGGAACACGTCCTGCGGGTCGTACCGGCGCTTGAGCTCCCGGAGCCGCGCGAGCGTGCCGCCCGGGAACGCGTCCGCCAGCCGCTCGGGTCGCAGGTCGGTCTCGAAGGACACGTACAGCCCGTCGAAGTGCCCCGCCATGGCGTCCCAGGCCGCGTCGAGCCGGCTCCGGCTGCTGCCGAACGCCACCAGCGAGAAGTTCGCCGACCGGTGCGCGTACGCCGTGGCGTCCGCGGGGACGTCGTGCACCGCTCCCCCCGCCGCCCGGATCTGGAAGAAGGGCGTCGCGCCGCTGCGCACCAGCCGCTCGAGGTCGGCCGCGAGCGCCGGCGTGAGGTGCTCGGCCATCGCGGTGCGGGTGACCGGCTCCCCCTCGGAGGTGTGCCGCTCGTCGGGCACGCTCACCACCGCGCTGTACGGCAGCACCTGCACCTGCTGCTGCAGCAGCGGGACGATCCGGGCGAACGGCTGCAACCGGTCGATGATCGTGTCCGGGTCGTCCGAGTCGACCATCGCCATCACCTGCGCCACGACGGTGCCGCCGCGCGGCGGTCCCATGATGACGAAGGCCGTCGTGTCACGCGGGGCGGCCTCGACGGTCGCGCCCCAGTCGACCAGGAACTGCGCGGTGTCGGACGCGTCGAGCACGAGCTGCGCGAAGCCGACGTCACCGACCTCGTCGACCTCGAACTCCAGCGAGGTGACGATCCCGAGGTTCCCGCCGGCACCGCGCACGCCCCAGAACAGGTCCGGGTGCTCGTCCGCCGACGCGCGCAGGACGCGGCCGTCCGCCAGCACGACCTCGACCGCCCGCAGGTGGTCGAGCGTCAGCCCGTGCTCGCGCACCAGGAAGCCGATGCCGCCCGCGGTCGCGAGCCCGCCGACGCCGACCCCGCCGAAGTCGCCGGACGTCAGCGCCCAGCCGTACGGCTGCAGCGCCGCGGCGACCTCGCCCCACCGCGCGCCGGGCTCGATCCGCACCCGGCGGGTCGCGACGTCGAGCACCTCGATCGCGGCCATCCGGGACAGGTCGAGCACGATGCCGCCGTCGTTCGTCGACCGGCCGCTGATGCCGTGACCGGCGGACCGGATCGCCAGCGGGACGTCCTGGGCGCGGGCCCAGGCCAGCGCCTCGACCACCTGCGCGGTGCCGGCGGGGCGCAGCACGAGACCGGGCCGGCCGCCGCGCAGGTACGTCGAGCGGACGCCCGCGTAGCCCACGTCGCCGGGCTCGACCGCCGCGTCCGCGAGCGACGCCGGGATCGCGTCGTAGTCGATCCCGGCCCGCCGGGCCGCCCGCACGGCCGCGGACCGGACGGTCCCGACGACGGTGCCACGGGCGGCCCGCCCGCCGGCCACCCGGTCCCGGAGCGCGGGGAGCACGTCGGCGGCGAACCGGGCGACGCCGTCCGCGTCGAGCCCGGCGAGCACGAGCGTCGCGACGCCCTCGTCGAGCACCAGCCCGGCGAGCGCGTCGACGGACGGCGCCCCGGACGCGTCGAGGACGAGTCCCCGGCGGACCTCGCGCGGGTCGCGGCCCGCGGCGGTCAGCGTGGCGTCGAGCACGGCCTGCTGCGCGGCGCGCGCGGCCGGGTCGGACGCGAGCCACCAGCCGTCGGCGAGCCGGGCGAGCGCCACCGGCGCGCCGGCACCGGCACCGGCACCGCACCAGAGCGGCACCTCGTGCGCGGGGGCGGGACCGCGCTGCGCCCCCGGGACCCGGTGGTACCGGCCCTCGACGACGAGCGGCGCGGAGTGGGCGGCGTCCCACATGCCCCGGACCACCGCGACCGCCTCGGCGAGCGCGTCGACCGCGTCGTCGCTCCCGGCGTCGGGTGCGAACCCCAGGGCGAGCCGGCCGCCCGAGAGGCGGTCGAGCCCCGCGGCCGCGCGGGCGAGCACGGTCGGCGGCCGTCCGGTCGTCCGCAGGCCGTGCGTCGCGACGCCGATGGTCGGGGTCGCCGCGGCGACGTGCGCGAGCACCGTCCACGGGTCGAGCACCGGGGCGCCGGCGTCCGGCCCGGCGTCGGGGACCACGGCGAGATCGAGCCCCGCGTCCTCGGCCGCGCGCGCCAGCAGCCCGGGCGCGCCGGGGTCGAGGGCGTCGACGGGCAGCAGGACCCCGACGTGCAGCGGGTGCCCGAGGTCGGTCACGCGCGGGCCTCCGCACCGGCGCTGGTCCCGCGCTCGGCGGCGACCAGCTCGCGCACCGCCGGGGCGAGCCCCTGGCCCACGGTCGCGAGCAGCGTGGCGTCGTCCCCGGGCACGATGACCGCG
>DAMBCY010000163.1:0-5149 GCA_032056255.1 Cellulomonas sp.
AGCCCCGCAGCGTCCTCGTGACGGGCGCCAACCGCGGCATCGGCCGCGCCATCGCCGAGCGGTTCCTGGCGAACGGCGACCGGGTCGCCACCCTGGCCCGCAGCGGCGGCGCCCCGGACGGCGTGCTGACCGTGACCGGCGACGTCACCGACACCGCCTCCGTGGACGCCGCGTTCGCCGAGGTCGAGGCGCAGCACGGCCCGGTCGAGGTGCTGGTCGCGAACGCCGGCGTCACCCGGGACGGCCTGCTCATGCGGATGTCCGACGAGGACTTCGAGCAGGTGCTGGACGTCAACCTCACGGGCGTGTTCCGCTGCGTGCGCCGTGCCTCGAAGGGGATGATCCGGCTGCGCCGCGGGCGGATCGTCATGATCGGCTCGGTCGTCGGCCTGTACGGCAACGCCGGCCAGGTGAACTACACCGCCACGAAGGCCGGCCTGGTCGGCATGGCGCGCTCGGTGACCCGCGAGCTCGGCGGCCGCGGCATCACCGCGAACGTCGTCGCCCCGGGCTTCATCGAGACGGCGATGACGGCGGAGCTGACCCAGGAGCGTCAGGCCGCGTACCTCGCGAGCATCCCGGCCGGCCGGTTCGGCGCGGTCGACGAGATCGCCGCCGCCGTCGAGTTCCTCGCCTCGCCCGCCGCCGGGTACATCTCCGGCGCCGTGCTGCCGGTCGACGGCGGCCTCGGCATGGGCCACTAGGTCCCCTTTCCCCTCGTCCCGCACCAACGAACGGATCGGATCGCGCCATGGGTCTCCTCGACGGCAAGAAGCTCCTCGTCACCGGCGTCCTCACCGACGGCTCCATCGCCTTCCACGTCGCGCGCCTCGCGCAGGAGGAGGGCGCGGAGGTGGTGCTGTCCTCGTTCGGCCGCCAGTTCCGGCTGACGCAGGCCATCGCGCGGCGGCTGCCGGAGCCCGCGCCCGTGGTGCAGCTCGACGTCACGGACGCCGCCGACCTCGCGGCGCTCCCCGAGCGGGTCCGCGAGCACGTCGACCACCTGGACGGCGTCGTGCACTCCATCGGGTTCGCGCCGCAGTCCGTCATGGGGGGCAACTTCCTCGCCGCCGAGTGGGCCGACGTCGCCACGGCGCTCGAGGTCTCCGCGTTCTCGCTGAAGTCCCTCGCGACCGCCGCGCAGCCGCTGCTCACCGGCGGCGGCTCGATCGTCGGCCTGACCTTCGACGCGCGCTTCGCCTGGCCGGTCTACGACTGGATGGGCGTCGCCAAGGCCGCCTTCGAGGCGACCTCCCGCTACCTGGCGCGCGACCTCGGCCCGTCCGGCATCCGGGTGAACGTCGTGTCCGCCGGCCCGATCCGCACCACGGCCGCCAAGTCGATCCCCGGCTTCGAGTCGATGGAGGGCGGCTGGGACGGCCGCGCGCCGCTGGGCTGGGACGTCACCGACCCGGAGCCCACCGCCCGTGCGGTGGTCGCGCTGCTGTCCGACTGGTTCCCCCGGACCACGGGGGAGATGGTGCACGTCGACGGCGGCGTGCACGCGATGGGCCAGTAGTCGTGCGACTCTGGTGCGCGTGACTCCCGCGCACCAGCTCGTCCTGCTCCGCCACGCGAAGGCGGAGCACGCCGCCTCCCTGGAGGACCACCTCCGCCCGCTCGCCCTCGCCGGACGGCGGCAGGCGAGCGAGGTGGGCGTCGCCCTGCGCGACGCCGGTCTCGTCCCGGACGTCGTGCTCGTGTCGTCCGCGCTGCGCACCCGGCAGACCTGGGACCTCGTGCGGGCCGGCCTCGACGTGCCGGCCGACGTCGCCCGGTTCAGCGACGAGCTGTACTCCGCGGGGGTGCGCTCGCTCATCGGGCTGCTGCGCGAGGTCGAGGAGTCCGCCGGCACGGTGCTGGTGGTCGGGCACGAGCCGACCGTCTCCCAGACCGCCGCGGCGCTCGCCGGGCCGGGCTCGGACGAGGCGTCGGTCGCGCGGGTGCGCGTCGGCGTGTCCACGGCGACCTCCAGCGTGCTCGAGGTCGACGGCACCTGGGCGGACCTGGTCCCGGACGCCGCGCGGCTGCTCCGGGTGGTCGCACCCGCCTGAGCGGGCGGGTCCTCAGGCGAACGGCGGCAGCTCCAGCACGGCGTCCAGCCGGTCGCGCACGACCGCGTCGGCCTGGGCGCACACCACGGGCTTGGCGTTGAACGCGATGCCGAATCCGGCCGCGGCCAGCATGTCGAGGTCGTTCGCGCCGTCGCCGATCGCGATCGTGCGGTCCAGCGGGATCCCGGTCGCCGCCGCGTGCTCGCGCAGCGTGCGGGCCTTCACGGCGCGGTCGACGACCTCCCCGGCCACCCGGCCGGTCAGGGCGCCGTGCTCCACCTCGAGCACGTTGGCCCGGAACCGCGTGATGCCGAGGCGCCCGGCCAGCGGGCCGACGACCTCCTCGAACCCGCCGGACACCAGCGCCACGGGCCAGTCGCGGCGTCCCAGCTCGGCGAGCAGCTCGACGGCACCGGGGGTGACCACGACCTCCTCGAGCACCGCGGCGAACACGGACACCGGGAGGCCGGCCAGGGTCGCGACCCGGGCGCGCAGCGACGCCGCGAAGTCCAGCTCCCCGCGCATCGCCCGCTCGGTGATGTCGGCGACCTCCGCGCGCGACCCGGCGTGCGCGGCGAGCAGCTCGACGACCTCCTGCGTGATCAGCGTGGAGTCGACGTCCATGACGACGAGGCGGCGTGACGGGTCGGGTCGGGGCTGGTTCACCCGGGCAGGCTAGCGGCTGCCCTCGACGCGGCGTCGCACGCGTCCAGCGACGACGGGCCCGCGCCCGGGTGGGGTGCCGGCCCCGTGCGCCGTCGTCGGGTCAGAACTCGACGACCGCGCCCTTGGGCACCACCGTGATGCCCGACTCGGTCACCGTGAACCCGCGCGCGAGGTCCTGCTCGCGGTCGATGCCGACCCGCGCGCGCTCGTGCACGACGACGTTCTTGTCGAGGATGGCCCGGTGCACCTGCGCGTACCGGTTCACGATCACCCCGTCCATGAGCACGGAGTCCGTGACCTGCGCCCAGGAGTGCAGGTACACGCCGGGGGACAGGACGGAGCCGGACACCGTGGCGCCGGAGACGATGACGCCGGGGGACACGATGGAGTCGGCCGCGTGGCCGAGGCGCCCCGCGCCGGCGTGCACGAACTTGGCGGGCGGCAGGCCGGTGTAGCCCGTGTACACGGGCCACTCGTCGTTGTAGAGGTTGAACACCGGCTCGATGGAGATGAGGTCCTGGTTCGCGTCGTAGTACGAGTCCAGCGTCCCGACGTCCCGCCAGTACTGGCGGTCGCGGTCGGTCGAGCCGGGCACGTCGTTGTGGATGAAGTCGTAGACCCCCGCGGTCCCGCGCTCGACGAACGCGGGGACCAGGTCGCCGCCCATGTCGTGCCGCGAGGTCGGGTTCTCGGCGTCCTCGGTGACCGCGCGGATCAGGGCGTCGGTGTTGACGACGTAGTTGCCCATCGAGGCGAGGATCTCCTGCGGGGAGTCCGGCAGGCCGACCGGGTCGGTCGGCTTCTCCCGGAACGCGGCGATCTTCGTCGGGTCGGACGGGTCGGTCTCGATCACGCCGAACTGGTCGGCCATGCCGATCGGCTGCCGGATGCCCGCGACGGTGATCTCGGCCCCGGTCGCGACGTGCTGGTCGACCATCTGCGAGAAGTCCATGCGGTAGACGTGGTCCGCGCCGACCACGACGACGATGTCGGGCCTCTCGTCGTCGAGGATGTTCAGGCACTGGTAGATCGCGTCGGCGCTGCCGAGGTACCAGTGCTTGCCGACGCGCTGCTGCGCGGGCACGGGGGAGACGTAGTTGCCCAGCAGCGTCGACATGCGCCACGTCTTCGACACGTGCCGGTCGAGGCTGTGGGACTTGTACTGGGTGAGCACGATGATGTGCAGGTACCGCGAGTTGACGAGGTTCGACAGCGCGAAGTCGACCAGGCGGTAGATGCCTCCGAACGGCACCGCGGGCTTCGCTCTGGCGGCGGTCAGCGGCATCAGCCGCTTGCCCTCTCCACCTGCGAGGACGATTGCCAGGATGCGCGGCGCTGCCATGCCCCGACCCTAGAGGCTCCGGGACCCCGGAGGCGAGGCGAACGCGCGGACACGCGCTAGCGTGTCCGAGGTGAGAGTCGACCTGCTGACCCGCGAGTACCCCCCGCACGTCTACGGCGGTGCCGGGGTGCACGTCGCGGAGCTCGCCGCGGTGCTGCGGCGCAGCGCGGACGTGCGCGTGCACTGCTTCGACGGGCCCCGCGAGGAGGCGGGCGTGACGGGCTACGACGTGCCCGGCGCGCTGGCCGACGCCAACCCGGCGCTGGCGACGTTCGGCGTCGACCTGGCGATGGTCGACGGGGTCGGCCGCGAGGCCGGCACCGACCTCGTGCACTCGCACACCTGGTACGCGAACCTCGCCGGGCACCTCGCCTCGCTGCTGCACGGCGTCCCGCACGTCGTGTCCGCGCACAGCCTCGAGCCGCTGCGGCCGTGGAAGGCCGAGCAGCTCGGCGGTGGGTACGCGCTGTCGTCCTGGGCCGAGCGCACGGCGTTCGAGTCCGCGGCCGCGGTCATCGCGGTGAGCGGCGGGATGCGCGCGGACATCCTGCGCTGCTACCCGGCGATCGACCCGGACCGGGTGCGCGTCGTGCACAACGGCATCGACCTGGCGGGCTGGCGCCGGCCGGTGACGGACGACGAGCGGGCCGCGGCCCGCCGCGTCGCGGTCGAGAACGGCATCGACCCCGATCGCCCGTCCGTCGTGTTCGTCGGGCGGATCACCCGGCAGAAGGGGCTGCCCTACCTGCTGCGGGCCGCCGAGGTGCTGCCGCCGGAGGTGCAGCTCGTGCTGTGCGCCGGCGCGCCGGACACCCCGCAGATCATGGCCGAGGTCTCCGGGCTGGTGGAGCAGCTGCGCACCCGCCGGGACGGCGTGGTCTGGATCGAGCGGATGCTGCCGCGCGAGGAGCTCGTGTCCGTGCTCGCGACCGGCACCGTGTTCGCCTGCCCGTCGGTCTACGAGCCGCTCGGCATCGTGAACCTCGAGGCCATGGCGGTGGGGCTGCCCGTCGTCGGCACCGCGACCGGTGGCATCCCCGAGGTGGTCGACGACGGGGTGACCGGCTGGCTCGTGCCGATCGAGCAG
>DAMBCY010000163.1:5159-8097 GCA_032056255.1 Cellulomonas sp.
GCAGGACGGGACCGGGACGCCGGTCGACCCGGAGCGGTTCGTCGCCGACCTCGGGGCGACGCTCGCGGACGCGGTGTCGGACGCCGAGCGGGCGCGTGCCCGGGGCACGGCGTCGCGGCGTCGCGTCGAGGACCACTTCTCGTGGGACGCCGTGGCGGCGCGCACGCTCGAGGTGTACCGCTCCGTGCTCGGCTGAGGCCCGCGCGCGCGACCCCGGTGCCGGCGGACGGTGCGGCCCGGGTCAGCCGCGCGGGTCGGGTGCGTCCGCCCCGGGGTGGGTGGCCACGGCGAGCGCGCGGCGCGCGGCGCGGTCGACGTCCCGCAGCGCCGACGTGCGCTGGTCGGCCTGCCAGAGGTTGACCGCCGCGCCGTCGTCCGCGGTCGCGAGCCCGACGATCGTGCGCAGCCGCAGCGCGCTGCCGATCACCCGCACCCGCCGCGGGTCCAGGCCCGGCGGCAGCACCCCGCGGGCGTCCGGGGCGGTGCGCAGCGCGGCGATCCGCTCGGCGACGTCCGGGCGCCACCGCGCGATGTCGAGCTGCACCAGGGCCTCGGTGGCCCGGGCGAGCGCGCTGGTGAGCTCGCGCTCGGCGTCGGCGAGCGTGCCGACGTGGCCGACCAGGGCGCTGCGCCACGGCGGCACGGCGTGCACCTGCCAGGTCACGAGGTGCCCGGGCTCGTACACGCTGCCGAACACCTCGACCTCGGGCACGGCGGCGTAGTCGCCGTCGGGGGTGCTGACCAGGACGGCCTCCCCGGCGGACTGGGCGGCCCCGGCGACGACGGCGGGCGCGCCCGCCGGGTCCCCCGGGGCGGGCAGCACCGCCGCGACCGTCCGCGGTCCGCTCGCCCAGGCGGTGACCAGGTCCGCGAGCACCGCGCCGTCCGGCCCCGTGCCGTCGAGCCCCGGCACCCGGGCACCCGGCACGACCACCCGGTGCGGCTCGTCGTCGCCCTGGACCGCGTCGAGCGCGCGCTGCACCGGCCCGGCGCCCGGTGCCGGCTCGGCGAGCCAGAGCGCGAGCAGGACGGAGCGCGGCAGGTCGAGAACATGGTCCACGCCACCAACGTACGTCCCCGTGCCCGGTCGTCCGGCCGACTAGGGTCTGATGTCCATGACCGACGTGCTCGACCTGCAGGACGTGACCATCCGGCGCGGAACCACCACGATCCTCGACCGGCTGTCCTGGACGGTCCGCGAGGGCGAGCGCTGGGTGGTGCTCGGACGCAACGGCGCGGGGAAGACGACGGTGCTCCAGGTCGCCTCCGGCCGGATGCACCCGTCGTCCGGCACGGCGGACCTGCTGGGCTCGCGCCTGGGCCGGGTCGACGTGTTCGAGCTGCGGCCGCGCATCGGGCTCGCGTCCGCCGCGCTCGCCGAGCGCATCCCGGCCTCGGAGGTCGTCCGGGACGTGGTGCTCACCGCCGCCTACGGCATGACCGGGCGGTGGCGGGAGTCGTACGAGGCCGTCGACGAGTCGCGCGCGGCGGACCTCATGGCCGCGTTCGGCGTCGGTGCGTTCGCCGACCGGCGCTACGGCACCCTCAGCGAGGGGGAGCGCAAGCGGGTGCAGATCGCCCGCGCCCTCATGAGCGACCCCGAGCTGCTGCTGCTGGACGAGCCGGCCGCGGGGCTGGACCTCGGCGGCCGGGAGGAGCTGGTCTCGGCCCTCGCCGAGCTGGCCGCCGACCGGCGCTCCCCGGTGCTCGTCCTCGTGACGCACCACGTCGAGGAGATCCCGCCGGGCTTCACGCACGTGCTGCTGCTCGCCGACGGGCGCGTGCACGCCGCCGGACCGGTCGACCAGGTGCTCACGGCGGAGAACCTCACGGCGGCGTTCGGCACGCCGCTGCAGGTGGAGCGTGCGGGCGACCGCTGGGTGGCCCGGTCCGCGCGCTGACGCCGCCCGTCCGGGTGGCCCCGCACGGTCCCCCGCAGAAAAGTCAAGGGATCGTCTAGGATCGATGGGGAGCGGCCGATCCCGCCGCCGACGACGACGGGCGCCCGGACCCCGGGCGCACCCCACGGAAGGGGCCGACGATGGGCTGGCTGTGGTGGCTCGGTGGTGCGCTGCTGCTCGGCGTGCTCGAGCTCTTCTCGCTCGACCTGATCTTCCTCATGCTCGCGGGCGGCGCGCTCGCCGGGGCGCTCGCGCACGCGCTCGGTGCGCCGATCGCGTGGCAGATCGTCGTCGCCGCGGCGACGTCGCTGCTGCTGCTGTTCGCGCTGCGGCCGTTCCTGCTGCACGCGCTGCGGGCGCGGACCGCGCTGGTCGAGACGAACTCCGCCGCGCTGGTGGGCCGCGCCGCCGTGGTGGTCGCGCCGACCGACGCCGCGGGCGGCCGGGTCAAGCTCGGCGGCGAGGTGTGGTCCGCCCGCGCCGCGGGTCCGGGGGAGTCCTTCCCGACCGGTGCGGAGGTGCGGGTGACCCGGATCGACGGGGCGACGGCGGTCGTCGAGCCCGCGGCCCACCCGGCGGCCCCCGACGGCACCGGCTCCCCGGGAGCCCCCGCGGGCCTCTAGACGTACGACCACCGGGGCCGTCCGCAGGGGCGTCCCGGTGCAGCAGGGTGGCGGCGACCGACCCGGTCGCGGTCTCAGGCGAGGGCCCCGGTGCGGGCCGAGGCAGGAGGACGCAGTGGACGACCCGAACGTCGGCACGATCGTGGGGTACCTGTTCCTCGCGATCCTCGTGATCTTCGTCGTGGTGACCCTGGCCCGGGCGGTGCGGATCGTGCCGCAGACCGTGGCGCTGCTCGTGGAGCGGCTGGGGCGCTACCACCGGACGATGGACGCCGGCCTGCACCTGATCATCCCGTTCATCGACCGCGTCCGGGCCGGCGTCGACCTGCGCGAGCAGGTGGTGTCGTTCCCGCCGCAGCCGGTGATCACCTCGGACAACCTCGTGGTCAGCATCGACACCGTCATCTACTTCCA
>DAMBCY010000163.1:8107-8376 GCA_032056255.1 Cellulomonas sp.
TGACCGAGCCGAAGTCCGCGGTGTACGAGATCGCGAACTACATCACCGGCATCGAGCAGCTCACCGTCACCACGCTGCGCAACGTCATCGGCTCGATGGACCTCGAGCAGACGCTGACCAGCCGCGACCAGATCAACGGCCAGCTGCGCGGCGTGCTCGACGAGGCGACCGGCAAGTGGGGCATCCGCGTGAACCGCGTGGAGCTGAAGAGCATCGACCCGCCGCAGTCAGTGCAGGGGGCGATGGAGCGGCAGATGCGCGCCGAGCGC
>DAMBCY010000164.1:0-8367 GCA_032056255.1 Cellulomonas sp.
GGTCGCGGAGCGCCGTGACGGTGCCGCGGCTCATCCCCGCGCCGACCTCCTTGACGACCACGGGGACGCCGACGCCCTCGACGATCGCGGCGATGCCGTCCGCCCAGCGCGTGAAGTCGCGGTCCCCCTCCGGCATGACGATCTCCTGCGCCGGGTTCACGTGCACCTGGAGCGCGTCGGCCTCGAGGATCTCGACGGACCGCCGGGCCTGCGCGGGCGTGAGGTTCGCGTTGACGTTCGCCAGCACGAACCCGTCGGGGTTGAGGTCGCGCAGCACCCGGAACGACGGGATCGCCGCGGGGTCGCGGTGCAGGATGCCGGTCGACCCGGACGCGATCGGCACGCCGGTCTCGCGCGCCGCCAGCGCGAGCGCGCGGTTGATCGTGGCGGTGAACCCGGTGCCGCCGGTCATGCCGTTGATGTAGAGCGGGACGGGCCAGTCGAGCACCCGGCCGGCGGTGCGCAGCGAGACCCGGGAGCGGTCGCCGGCGGCCAGGGGGTGGTTCATCGGCCGGACGTGGTCGAAGTCGTGCGGGCGGGGCTCGGCGTGCTGCTCGGAGGCGAGGCGCACGTGGTCGTCCTTGCGGCGGGCGTCCTGCGCCCCCGCGGCCCGTGCCCCGTGCCCCGGCTCGTCAACGGTCACGAGAGGCATCCTCGCGCGGCGGCTGCACCCGGAGCGACAGGTGGCGGACGTCGGACAGCTCCCAGTCGCGCAGCATCGGCTCCAGGTCCGTGCCGGAGTCGACCAGCACGATGCCGCAGTCCCCGCCGCCGGCGCCGGAGGACTTCGCGGCGGCGCCCACGTTCTCGGCGGTCTCGCACAGCGTCCGCAGCGCGGGGGTCTCGATGTCGACGCCTGCGGCGCGGGCCAGCGAGGTCAGCAGCCCCCGGGCGCGGTGGATCTGGGCCTTCGCGGCGGCCGCGTCGTCGCGCTCGATCGCGTCGGACAGCGCGTCGACGCACGCGCGCGACTCGGCGAGGAAGTCCGGGTAGTGGCTCTCCGCCGCGCCCTTGCGGGACTGCATGGCCTCGACCAGCCGGGTCGTCGAGGCGGGGACGCCGGTCCAGCCGACGACGAGGCGCATCGACCGGGGCGTGGGCAGGCGGCGCACCGACAGGCCGGGCCAGTCGGCCGCGAGCAGGTCCGTCAGCGGGTGGGGGTCGCCGGCGGACCGGGCGCGGGCGACGGCGGCGGTCAGCCACTCGCGGTCCAGCGCGGCGTACCGGATCCACCCGCCGTACAGGCTCGCGGCGACGTCGCCGCCGGAGCCCATCGGGTTGACGGCGACGGTCGCGAGCAGGGCCAGGCGCAGCAGCCGCTCCGTCGGCAGGGCGAGGTCGTAGAACCGGTCCAGCGCGCGCACCGTCGCGGCGGTCACGGCGGCCGAGGACCCGAGGCCGAACTTCCGCCCGGACCGGTCGTCGAGCTCGGAGGTGATGGTGATGTCGTAGAAGCCGAGCGTCCGGCCCTGCTCGGCGGCGAACCGCTCGACGACGTCGATCGCGGCGAGCACGTAGTCGAACGGGCGGCTGTCGTGGTCGAGGACCACGCGGTGTCCGTCCCGGCGCCACACGACCGGGAGCCGGCCGTACTGGTCGGACGCGATCGACCCGGCGTCCTCGGCGGGCGCCAGGCGGACGGTGACGTGCCGGTCGACGGCGACCAGGACCGCCGGGTAGCCCGCCTCGACGACCGCGTACTCGCCCGCGACGAACAGCTTGCCGGGCGCGCAGACCTCGATCACGCGGCACCGCCCGTCGCCGTCGGACCCGCCGTGACGCGGAGGTCCGGGCCGGGGCGCGCGGTGACGACACGCCGGGTGCCGCCCTCGGACAGCGCGTCGGCGAGCGCCGGCAGGTCGGGGCCCGCGCAGAGCACCTTGACGTTCGGGCCGGCGTCGACGGTCGCCCAGCACGGCAGGCCGTCGGCGCGCAGCGCCTGCACCCGGTCCAGGACGGCGACGGTGTGCGCGGTCCAGTACCGGACCGGTGGGCGCGCTCCGAGCATCGTGGCGTGCATCCGCAGGGCGTTCGACTCGGCGAGCTCGCCGAGCGCCGCCAGGTCGCCGGCGCGCACGGCGTCGAGCATCAGGCCGACGTCGAGCTCGGTCGCCTCCGTCCACGCGTCGAAGAACGGCGAGGTCTCGACGGTGCGGCGCATCGCCACCCGGCTGGAGACGGCCTTCTGCCCGGCGTCCAGCACCACGACGGCCATCGCCGGGTCCAGCGCGCCGCCCGCATCGCCGCCCGGGACCGGCTCGGCGTACGACGACGCGTCGTCCGTGCCCGCGTGCCAGACCACCAGGCCGCCGAATACCGAGCGGGACGCGGACCCGGAGCCGCGGCGGGCCAGCCGGGACAGCGCCGGCGGGTCGAGCTCCAGGCCGTAGGCGGCGGCCGCGGCACCGGCCAGCGCGGCGAACCCGCTCGCGGACGAGGCCAGGCCCGCGCCGGTCGGCACGGTGGACTCCGAGACCACCCGCGCGTGGGTGGCGGACCCCGCGAGCGACCGCACCAGGTCGAGGAACCGGCGGACGCGCACCACCTCCGCGTCGGACATCGCCCGCCCGTCCAGCACGCCCTCGTCCTGCGCCAGCCCCGCGTCGAGGGTCACCGTCGTCGTCGCGCGGAACGCGTCGAGGGTGAGCGAGAGGGAGGACGTGGCGGGCAGTGCCAGCGCCTCGTCGCGCTTGCCCCAGTACTTGGCGAGGGCGATGTTGGCGTGCGCGACGGCGGTCGCGGAGTTCGTCATCCGAGGGACACCTGGGCGGAGGGAGCGGTGGGGTGCCGCACGTCGGTCCGGTGCAGCCAGGTGCGCGCCGCGCCCGCGCGGCGCAGGGCAGCGGCGATCGTACCAGCGGAGGCCGCGTCGGCCGCGAGCGCGAGCAGGCACCCGCCCTGGCCGCCCCCGGTCAGCTTCGCCCCCAGCGCCCCCGCCGCCAGCGCCGCCCCGACCAGGCGGTCCAGCTCCGGCGACGAGACGCCGAGCTCCGCCAGGGCGCCGTGCGCCCGCGTCATCCGGGCACCGAGCTCGCGCGGCCGGTCGAGGGCCAGGTCCTCGACGACGTCGCGGGTGATCCGGCCGAGCTCGGCGATCAGCTCGGCCCCGCGGGCGGGGTGGCGCTCGCGGAACGACCGCACGTCGGCGACGGCCACGCGGGTGCGGCCGTGCACGCCGGTGTCGGCGACGACCAGGTGCGCGCGCAGGGCGAGGTCGAGCGGCCGGATCTCGCCGGCCCGGAACCACACCGGCTCGGTCGAGGCCGTCGTCCGGGCGTCCAGCCCGCTGGGGTTGCCGTGCGCGACGCGCTCCCCGACCTGCACCAGGTCGAAGTGCTCCTGCGCGGTCAGCGTGCGGCCGGCGAGGTCGGCGAGCGCCAGCGCGAGCGCGCCGGCCGTCGCGGCGCTGGACCCGAGGCCCCGGGCGGCCGGGATGGTCGACTCGGTCGACAGCACGATGCCGTGGTGCGGCAGACCCAGGTGGTCGAGGGTCGCCTCGACGGCGGCGCGCGGCGCGGCGAGCGCCTCGGGGGCGTCCGCGAGCGCCCCGGAGTAGAGCACCGACTCGAGCGCCAGCGGCCCGTCCTCCCGGCGAGCGGTCGCCCGCATCGGCAGGCTCGCCAGCGGCAGCGCGATCGCCGGCTCGCCGTACACGACGGCGTGCTCGCCGACGAGGATCGCCTTGGCGCGGGTGTGCCCGCTGCCGGTGGCGCGGATCGGGGTGGAGATGGTCGGCTCCTTCACATCAGGGCGGCGACGAACCACGGGGCCGCGTACAGCGACATGAACTGCACCCCGAAGTTGACGCCCAACCGGTTCAGGGTGCCGCAGGTCAGCCCGACGAGCAGCACGGCGAAGACGTTGACGAGTCCGGCGTCCAGGTAGGCGAGGAGCAGGACGAACACGACGAACAGCGCCAGCACCGCCTCGTGCGGCACGTAGCGGGTCACGATCGCGGTCAGCCGGAACGAGTACCGCACCGCGAGCACGTACGACAGCACCAGGGCGATCGCCGCGCCGAGCACCACGGCGACGACGAACTGCCCGGTCGGCAGCAGGTGGTGCAGGTTCCGGTCGAGCGTGAGCACCGGCGGGGCGTTGAACAGCGCGTTCGCCGGCCCGACGGCCACCGGGGACAGCGGCAGCCCGACGGCCAGCAGCGGGATGATCACGCCCGCCAGGTAGGTGGAGTGCGCGAGCGCCGCCATCGACGTCACCGCGCGCGAGGACCGCTGCACCGGGTCCTTCGCCCGGGCACCGGAGGCCTCGCCCATCAGCAGCGTCAGCGCGACGGGGCTGAGGAAGAACAGCGGCGTCGACGCGACGGACACCGTGGCGCTCGCGCCCAGCTCCGCGCGGGTCAGCAGCCGGCGCGGGTTCAGCGGCGCGCCCCTCAGCTCGGTCCGGGTGATCCGCACCGGCGTCCGGCCCGCGCGGGGGAGCGCCGCCCGCAGCGTGGGGTTCAGCAGCGTCGCGAGGCCGAGCAGCAGCGGCCCGGCGGTGATGGACAGGAAGAAGGACACCGTGATCGTGCCGTCCTCGGGCAGCACGCCCGTCTGCCGGTACAGCGCCTGGACGCCCTGGAACAGCAGGCCCAGCGGGACGATCGCGAGCAGGGACAGCACCTTGTTCCTGCCGAGCAGCGCCAGCACCACCGCGCCGCCGACGAACAGCAACGCCCCGTGCTCGCGCAGCTGCGACGCCCACGGGGTGATCGCCCCCGCGATGAGCAGCGCGAGCGGCACCGAGATCAGCGTGCCGACCACCGAGCCGGCGGCCATCTTGCGGATCGTCTCCGCCGCCTTGCCCTCCCGCTTGAGGACGAGGGCGTGGTCGATCATCGGCGCGGACAGCACCCCGCCGGGCAGGCCGACCAGCGCGGTCGGGATCGAGTTGGTGAGGTTCAGCGTGACGACGGCCGCGATGAAGAACGCGAGCACCACCTGCGGGTCGGTGCCCGCGAGCACCAGGGCCAGGGTCACGGGGAGCAGCACCGACGTCTCGTCGGTGCCGGGGATGAACCCGATCAGCGTGTAGAGCAGGACGGCGGCCAGCGAGGCGCCGACCATCGGCAGCAGGAGCGCGAGGTCCACGGGCGGCGGCTCAGGCGGTGGTGCCGGTGGTGCCGGGCCCGACGTCCGCGGCCGGGCGGGCGGCGTCGGCTGCGTCGGTGGGGCCGGCCGGGTCCGCGACGATCTGCACGTCCCGCTTCGGCCGGATCAGCGCCACGGCGGCGGCGAACCCGACGACGGACCCGCCCAGCCCCCAGAAGAACTCCGACGACCCGAGCGCCCGGCCGACCACCACGGCGGCGACGGTCGCCGCCGCGCAGACCGCGAGGGCGACGACCAGGTCGCGCATCGACACCCGGTCTCCCCAGATCTCGACGTACTGCTCGTCGTCGCTCACGTTCCTCCTGCCGTCGGCCACGATCCGCCACCCTAGGTCCCCCGGTGGGCGGACCCTGTGCGACGCGTGTGCGCGCGACGTGGACGTGCTGGTCGGACGCGCCGGGCCACTGTGGGCCGTGGAGCGGCACGGGGGCAACTCGGACGGCCGTGGTCGACGCCGGTTCACCCGGCACCGGCGCTCGGGTGGCGGTGCGCCGCGACTCCCGGACGATGGATGAGCATGAGCGACCAGACCACGCCCCAGGACCCGACGACCCAGCACCCGCGGCCGGAGCAGCCCGCCCAGCAGCTCGCGCACCCCGGCCTGACGGACGACATGCGCCCGCGCCCCGACCACGGGGAGGATACCTACGTCGGCTCCGGCCGGCTCGAGGGGAAGCGCGCCCTGATCACCGGTGGCGACTCCGGCATCGGCCGCGCGGTGGCCCTGGCGTTCGCGCGCGAGGGCGCCGACGTCGCGATCGTGCACCTGCCCGAGGAGGAGGCCGACGCCCGGGAGACCGTCCGGCTGGTCGAGGACGCGGGCCGCCGGGCGCTGTCGCTCCCGGGCGACATCCGGGACGAGGCCTTCTGCCGGTCGGTCGTCGAGCGGACCGTCGCCGCGTTCGGCGGCCTCGACGTGCTCGTCAACAACGCGGCCTACCAGATGTCCAACGACGGCGGCCTGGCCGAGCTGACCACCGAGCAGCTGGACCGCACGCTGAAGACCAACGTCTACGCGCTGTTCTGGCTCACCCAGGCCGCGCTGCCGCACCTGCGTCCCGGCTCCAGCGTCATCAGCACGACGTCCGTGCAGGCGTTCCAGCCGAGCCCGCAGCTCATCGACTACGCCGCGACGAAGGCCGCGATCCTCAACTTCACCCAGGCGCTGGCCCAGCAGGTCGCCGAGCAGGGCATCCGGGTCAACGCCGTCGCCCCGGGGCCGATCTGGACGCCGCTCATCCCGGCCACCATGCCGCCGGAGAAGGTCGCGCAGTTCGGTGCCGACACCCCGCTGGGCCGTGCGGGTCAGCCGGCCGAGCTCGCGCCCGCGTACGTCTTCCTGGCGAGCCAGGAGTCCAGCTACATCACCGGCGAGCACATCACGGTCACGGGCGGGCGGTTCTAGGGCCGCCCCGCCAGCACGCGGGCCCGCACCAGCACGGCGTCGAGCATCGCCGGGGTCAGCCGGCCCGTGAAGGTGTTCTGCTGGCTGACGTGGAAGCAGCCCAGCAGGGTCAGCGGGTCGTGCCCCGGCCGGGTGTGCTCGATCGTCACCTCGGCACCGTGCCCGAACCGGGGCCGCGGGCGCGGCACGGCCCAGCCCTGCTCCGCCAGCGTGCGCAGCAGCGCGTCCCAGCCGAACCCGCCGAGCACCACCGCGACCCGGGGCCGGACCAGCTCCAGCTCGCGGGCGAGCCACGGCCCGCACCGGTGCCGCTCCTCGGGCAGCGGCTGGTTGTCCGGCGGTGCGCAGTGCACCGGCGCGGTGATCCGCACGCCGGTGAGCGTCAGCCCGTCGCCGCGGTGCGTCGAGGTCGGCTGCGAGGCCATCCCCACCCGGTGCATCGCCGCGAACAGGAAGTCGCCCGACCGGTCGCCGGTGAACATCCGCCCGGTCCGGTTCGCCCCGTGCGCCGCCGGCGCGAGCCCGACGACCAGCACCCGCGCCGCAGGGTCGCCGAACCCCGGCGCGGGCCGGCCCCAGTACGTCTCGCCCCGGAACGCTGCGCGCTTCACCGTCGCGACGTGCTCCCGCCACGCGACCAGCCGCGGGCAGGCGCGGCACTCGACGACGGCCCCGTCGAGCTCCGCGAGGTCGCATGCTGCGGGCGCGGCCGAGGCGGGGAACCCGGGGTCGTCGGGCCGGGCCTCCGGCCGGGTCGAGCGCATCGCCTCATGCTGGCAGACCGTGCCGTGCTGCGAGGTGTCAGGTGACGGGATCCTCCACCTCGAGCCCCAGGTGGCCCGCCACCGCCGCCATGGTGGCGTCGTGGGTGACGACGACCACGGGGTCGGCGACGACCAGAGCCGTGGCGAGGTGGAGCGCATCGAGCGTCTTCACGTGCCGCTCGATCGACTCGGCGACCGAGGCGATCTCGTCCGAGAGCGAGACCAGTCCGACCCGCGACAGCAGCGGCCCCGCTGCGGCAACCGGGAGCTGCTCGCGGCGCAGGACCCGGACGATCTCGGTACGGAGCAGGCGGGACGAGACCAGCTGCCCCGCGTGGGAGTCGATCCACCGCACCACGTCCGGGCGCTCGGGAACGGCCAGGACCGCGCGCAGCGCGACGGCCGAGTCGAGGTAGAACAGCATCGTCAGTGGTCGCCGCGCATCTCGTCGAGCAGCTCGTCAACGCGCGCGCTGGTCGTCGCGGCACCGGCACCGTCGACCGGCCAGTCCACCGGCTGCGCGGCCGGTGGGGCGTAGCGCCCCTCGCGCTGCAGCCGATCGAGGCCCCCCGTCGGCTCGACGTAGCCGGACACCCGCCATCGCGGTCGCCCGCGCTCCGTCACGACGATCTCGACGCCGCCGCCGACGCGCTCGAGGACGCTCGCCGTGTGCTGGTTCAGCTCGCGCTTGGTCACCGTGTCCACCGGGCAAATGTACTACGTATGTCAGACATCGCGCCGGGCCAGGATGGCGCGGCCGTCAGGCGAACCGGTCCGGGTCGCCCGCGCCGACGCGGACGACCTCGGGGTAGCCCTCCGACCAGTCCACGACCGTCGTCGGCTCGGTGCCGCACTCCCCGGCGTCGACCACGGCGTCGACCTGGTGGTCGAGCTCCTCCTTGACCGACCACCCGTCGGTCATCGGCTCGGACTCCCCCGGCAGGATCAGGGTGGAGGACAGCAGCGGCTCCCCGAGCTCGCGCAGGATCGCCTGCACCACCCGGCTGTCCGGGATGCGCACGCCCACGGTCTTCTTCTTGGGGTGCGCGAGGCGCCGCGGCACCTCCTTGGTGGCCGGGAGGAT
>DAMBCY010000165.1:0-8330 GCA_032056255.1 Cellulomonas sp.
ACCTCACCGCCGCACGGCTCGGCGACCGCCTCGGCCGCACCCGGGCACGGCGCGGGTAGGGGGACGGCCGCGCGGGAGGCGCCGCGGGGCCGGGAACACGGGCGGCCCCGCCCCGCCGCCACGGTCGACCGGCGGCGCGTGACGGGCGGGGCGTGACGTGCTGGTCGTCACACGACGACGTCCAGCGGGTGCTCCAGGAGCCGGGTGAGCGAGGCGAGGAACTGCGCGGCCAGGGCGCCGTCGATGATCCGGTGGTCCGCGCAGAGGGTGTACCGCATCCGCCGGCGGACCACGACGGCCCCGTCGACCACGGCAGGCTCGGGCTGCGTGGCACCGACGGCGAGGATCGCCCCCTCGGGCGGGTTGATGATGGCGGTGAACTGCTCGACGCCGTACATGCCGAGGTTGCTGATCGTGAAGGTCCCGCCCGTCATGTCCGCGACGCCGAGCCGGCCCTCCTTCGCGAGCCCCGTCAGGCGCCTGGACTCCGCGGCGACCTGGGACGTCGTCCTCCGGTCGGCACCGGTGACCACGGGGACCACGAGCCCCGAGGGGGCGGCGACGGCGATGACGACGTTCACGTGCTCGTGCAGCAGCGTGGCTCCGCGCCCCTGCGGGGAGTAGGACGCGTTGACTCCCGGGTGCTCGCGCAGGGCGAGGGCGCAGGCGCGGACGAGGAGGTCGGTGACGCTGATCCTCGGGCGGCCGGACGCGTCGAGGTGCGCGTTGATGTCCGCCCGGAGCGCCGACAGCGCCTCGACGTCGGCCACGGCGGTGACCGAGAAGTGCGGTGTGGTGCTGCTGCTCTCACCGAGGCGACGGCTGATCGCCTGACGAGTCGGGTCGAACGGCAGGGCGGTGGACGCCCGGGCACCGTCCGACGGGACGGGGCGGGCGGTGCCGGGCCGGCCCACGACGTCCGCCCCGCCCGGCTCGACGGGCTCGGCCGGCGCCGGGGCCGGCCGAGCCAGGGCGCCGTCGATGTCGGCGCGGACGATCCGGCCGCCGGGGCCGGAGCCGGTGATCCCGTCGAGGTCGATCGCGTGCTCGCGGGCGAGCCGGCGCACCAGAGGCGTCGCGAGCAGGCGCCCGCCGGCCGGGCGGGAGCCTCCGGCGCCGTCCTGCTCGCCCGGTGGTGTCGCGACGGCGTCGTCGGGGTCGGACGCCGTCGTGCCGGGGGAGCCGTCGTCCAGGTGGGCGATGACGGTGCCGATGGTCGCCTGACCGCCCTCGGGGACGAGGATGTCGTGGAGCACGCCGGCGTCGTAGGCCTCGTACTCCATGACGGCCTTGTCGGTCTCGATCTCGACCAGGACGTCGCCGACGGCGACCGGGTCGCCGGGCTTCTTGTGCCAGACGGCGATGGCGCCCTCCTCCATGGTGTCGGAGAGGCGGGGCATGCGGATGTCGATCACGGGGGCTCCTCAGGCGCGACGGGAGACGGCGGCGAGGGTTCGCCGGATGGCGGTGGCGGCGTCCTCGGCGGAGGGGAGCGCGGCGGTCTCGAGCGGTTTGGCGTACGGGAGCGGGACCTCGGCCATCGCGACACGGCGCACGGGCGCGTCGAGCCAGTCGAACGCGCCGTCGGAGATGGTGGCGGCGATCTCGGCACCGATGCCGTACGTGAGCCAGTCGTCCTCGAGCACGACCGCGCAGTGGGTCTTCTTCACCGACTCGACGACGGTGGCGCGATCGAGGGGACGCAGGCTGCGCAGGTCGACGACCTCGACGTCGATGCCGTCGGTCTCGGCGAGGTGCTCGGCGACCTCCAGCGCGACGGCGGCCATGCGGGAGTACGCCACCACCGTGATGTCGGACCCCGGGCGGGTGACGGCGGCGCGGCCGATCTCGGCGGGGGTGTCGTCGTCGGGGACCTCGCCCCTGGTGTTGTACAGGGCGAGGTTCTCGAGGACGAGCACGGGGTCGTCGTCGCGGATGGCCGCGAGCAGCAGCGCCTTCGCGTCGGCGGGGCTGGAGGGGGCGACGACCTTCATGCCGGGCACGAACGCGTAGTAGAGCTCGACGTTCTGGGAGTGGGTGGCGCCGAGCTGCTGGCCGCCGCCGCCGGGGGTGCGGATGACGAGGGGCACGCGCGCCTGGCCGCCGAACATGCCGTAGATCTTGGCGGCGTGGTTGACGATCTGGTCCAGGGCGAGGAGCGAGAAGTTGATGGTCATGATCTCCACGACCGGCCGCAGACCCAGCATGGCGGCGCCGATCGCGGCCCCGGTGAAGCCCTCCTCGGCGATGGGTGTGTCCCGCACCCGTTCCGGGCCGAACTCGGCGAGCATCCCGGCGGTGATCTTGTACGAGCCCTCGAAGACGCCGATCTCCTCGCCGATGAGCAGCACGTCCTGGTCGCGCAGCATCTCGGCGCGGAGCGTGTCGTGGAGCGCCTGGCGGTACGTCATGACGCTCATGCCGGTGCTCCGCTCGGGACGGGCGCCGGCTCGAACAGGGGCTGCCCGGGCAGCCGGCGGGTGTCGTTGGGCACGGCGGTGGCGTAGGTGTGGTCGAAGAGGGTGCTGACCGACGGGTGCGGGCTGGCCTCGGCGAAGGCGACGGCGTCCGCCACCGCCTGCACCGCCTCCGCGTCGATCCGGGCGATCGCCTCGTCGGTCAGCACGCCCTGGCCGGCGAGGCGGGCCGCGAAGGCGGCGACGGGGTCGCCGGCCCTGAGCGCCTCCGCCTCGTCCTTCGTGCGGTAGGTCGCCGGGTCGACCACCGAGTGGCCCTTCAGGCGTCCGCTGACGGCCTCGAGGAGGAACGGCCGGCCCCGCCGCGCACCGGCGAGCGCGGCGCGGGCGGCGTCGCGGACGGCGAGCGGGTCGTTGCCGTCGACCCGGGCCGACTCCATGCGGTACGAGGCCGCTTTCCGGTACAGCTCGGGCTCCCCGGAGGCCCTCTCCACGGTCGTGCCCATGCCGAGGCCGTTGTTGACGACCACGTAGACGACCGGCAGGTCCCAGAGGGCCGCGATGTTGAGCGACTCGTGGAACGCCCCGATGTTGGTCGTGCCGTCGCCCATGACGCAGACCACGGCGTCCTGACCGCCGCGGTAGCGGATCGCGAGGGCGGCGCCGGTCGCGAGCGGCACCTGGCCGCCGACGATGCCGTAGCCGCCGAGCAGCCGTGCCTCGAGGTCGAACAGGTGCATCGACCCGCCCCACCCCTTCGAGACGCCGTCGCTCCGGCCGTAGAGCTCCGCCATGACGCGCCCGGGCTCGATGCCCCTGCCGATCGCGTACCCGTGCTCGCGGTAGTTCGTGAAGAGGTAGTCGCGGGGCTCCATCGCCGACACGAGGCCCACGACCGTGGCCTCCTCGCCGAGGTTGAGGTGGCAGTAGCCGCCGATCTCGGCCTGCGTGTAGGCCCGGGCCGCCCGCTCCTCGAACCGCCGGATCAGCACCATCTGCCGGTAGAGCCGCAGCAGCGCCTCGCCGTCCGGCGCCCGGGTGCCCGCCGGAGGTCGGGCGGCCGCTGCTGCGGCGGTCGTGGATCTGCGTGCGGCCATGGTGAGCTCCTCACGCCGCGCTCGTTCCGGGGCGCGGGCTCGATCGGTCGCCCGGGAGGACGATCGTCTGAATGAAACGGATACGTGTCATTATAGGATGGTCGTGCGCGGGCGTCGACCGAGCCCGGAGCAGGAGGGCCACCCATGACCGACACCCCGTCGAGCGCGACCCGCAAGAGAGGCCGCCCGACCGACGACGAGCGGGCGGAGCGCCGCGACCAGATCCTCGACGCGGCCGTCGCCCTGTTCGTCTCGAACGGCTACGGAGGGGTCACGGTCGACGACGTCGCCACGGCCTCCCGCGTCACCAAGCGGACGATCTACACCTACTTCGGGGACAAGGCCGAGGTCTTCACCGCCGCGATCGAGCGGTTCCGCGGGCGCGCCCTGACCGACCTCGGGCCGGACGAGGGCACGCTCGAGGACGTCGCGACCCGGCTCGTGCACGTCCTGCACTCCGACGGCGCGGTCGGGCTGCACCGGCTCATGATCGGCGAGTCCGCCCAGTTCCCCGAGCTCGCGGCCCGCTTCTACCGCAGCGGGCCCCGGGGCTACGTCGAGCTCCTCGCGCGGCACCTGCGCGACCGAGCCGCGGGGGACGACCCGGCCCAGCTGGCGGAGGCGCTGTTCGGGCTCCTGCTCGGCGAGGCGCACCGCCGGCGCCTCCTCGGGCTGTCACCGGCGCCGACCCGGGCGGCGGCACGCGACCACGCGCGTGCCGCCCTCGCCCTGCTGCGGATCGCGGGCGGCGCGCACGGGTGACCGGGCGGCACCGGACCCCCTCGGTCGGTCCCGCACCGGACGCGCGCCCGCCCCTCCTGCGTCACCCCCCGGCGGAGGCGGTCCACTCCTCGATCGCCGCAACGACCTCGGGGGCGTCCGGCTTCGTCGCGGGGCGGAACCGGCGCACGCGGCCGTCGGGGTGCACCAGGAACTTCTCGAAGTTCCACGTCACCCGGCCGGCCTTGCCGGACGCGTCCGGGTGCGTCGTGAGCTCCCGGTAGAGCGGGTGCGCGCCGCGGCCGTTGACCTTGACCTTCTCGGTCATGGGGAACGAGACGCCCCAGGTGGTCGAGCAGTACTCCTCGATCGCGCCGGACGAGCCCAGCTCCTGGAGGAACTGGTTCGACGGCACGCCGATCACCGTGAACCCCGCGTCGCCGTAGGTGCGCTGCAGCTGCTCGAGCTGCTCGTACTGCGGCGCGAGCCCGCACCGGGACGCCACGTTCACCACCAGGGCGACCTTCCCGCCGGTGAGCGCGCCGAAGGTCGTGGCCTCCCCGCGCAGGGTCGTGAGCCCGATCTCGTCCAGTGCCATGCCCGCTCCTCGCTCGTGCGCCGGTGCCGCGCCGCCCGGTCCGCGGCGCGTCCACCCCCGATCCTGCTCCTTCCGGCGGGCGGGCACGCCGTGCTGCGCGGAGAGAGTCATCAGGGCGTGGGTGTCAGAGGGTGTGCGTAGCCTGTGCGAGCCGACCACGGACGGATCCCCTCCCGCCCGACCGTGCTCGCGGACCTCGCCGCCCGCCGACCATGGAGACCACGTGCTCGCCCGACTCCTCGTGCGCTACCTGCGCCCCTACCGCTGGCTGCTCGTCGGCGTGCTGGTGTTCCAGCTCGGCTCGGCGCTCGCCATGCTGTACCTGCCCAGCCTCAACGCCGACATCGTCGACAAGGGCGTCGCCGCCGGCGACACCGGCTACATCTGGCGGACGGGCGGCTTCATGCTCGCCGTCTCGCTCGGCCAGATCCTCGCCGCGATCGTCGCCACCTACTTCGCCGCCCGCGCCGCCATGCAGGCCGGCCGCGACGTCCGCGACGACGTCTACGGCCGGGTCAGCGACTTCTCCGAGCGGGAGATCTCCCGGTTCGGCGCCGGCTCGCTGATCACCCGCAACACGAACGACGTCCAGCAGGTCCAGATGGTCACCATGATGGGCGCGACCATGCTGGTCTCGGCCCCGATGCTCGCGATCGGCGGCATCGTCATGGCCCTGCGGCAGGACGTCGGGCTCTCGTGGCTCATCGCCGTGTCCGTGCCGGTCCTGCTGCTCGTCGCCGGCGTGGTCATCGGCCGGATGGTCCCGCTGTTCCGGTCCTACCAGGGCAAGCTCGACGCGGTGAACCGCATCATGCGCGAGCAGCTCACGGGCGTGCGGGTGGTCCGGGCGTTCGTGCGCGAGGACATCGAGTCGGGGCGGTTCGCCGAGGCGAACACGGACATCATGGTCGTCGGCCGCAAGATCGGGTCGCTGTTCGTCGTCCTGTTCCCCCTCGCGATGCTCGTGCTGAACGTCACGGTCGTCGGGGTGATCTGGTTCGGCGGCGTCGAGGTCGACGCCGGGACCGTGCAGATCGGCACGCTGCTGGCGTTCATGCAGTACATCGGCCAGATCCTCATGGGCGTGCTCATGGCCTCCTTCATGACGGTGATGATCCCGCGAGCCGCCGTCTCGGCCGAGCGCATCACCGAGGTGCTGGCGAGCGAGTCCACGCTGGCCGAGGCCGCCCGACCCGTCCGCGAGACCCCTTCCCCGGGGGAGATCGTCTTCGAGGACGTGACCTTCGCGTACCCCGAGGCCGAGCACCCGGTGCTGTCCGGCCTGACGTTCGCGGTCCGCCCCGGGCAGACGATCGCCGTCATCGGCTCCACGGGCGCCGGCAAGACCACCCTGGTCTCGCTGATCCCGCGGCTGTTCGACACCACCGGCGGCGCCGTCCGCGTCGGCGGGGTCGACGTGCGGGACGCCGACCTGGAGACCCTGTGGGACGGCATCGGCCTCGTCCCGCAGCGGCCCTTCCTGTTCGCGGGGACCGTGGCGTCCAACCTGCGCCTGGGTGGTGAGGACGCGACGGACGCCGACCTGTGGCGCGCGCTCGAGATCGCCCAGGCCAGCGACTTCGTCTCCCAGATGGAGGGCGGCCTGGACGCCCGCATCGCGCAGGGCGGCACCAACGTCTCGGGCGGGCAGCGGCAGCGGCTCGCGATCGCCCGCGCGATCGTCCGCCGGCCGCACGTGCTGGTGTTCGACGACTCGTTCTCGGCGCTCGACCTGGCGACCGACGCCCGGCTCCGCCAGGCGCTGTGGCGCGAGCTGCCCGAGGTGACGAAGGTCGTGGTCGCGCAGCGCGTGTCCACGGTCACCGACGCCGACGCGATCCTCGTCCTCGAGGACGGCCGCGTGGCCGGGCTCGGGACCCACGAGCAGCTGCTCGCCACCAACCAGACCTACCGCGAGATCGCGGAGTCGCAGCTCTCGGTGGAGGCCGGCGCATGAGCGAGAAGACCGCAGGGAAGACCACCCGCGAGCGGGAGCCGGAGGCGCTCACGGAGGACGAGAAGCTCGAGATCGAGCTCGGCGAGCAGGCGCGCATCGCCTCCGACTCGTGGGAGGGCGTCGCGCCGGGCAGGGCCGACAACGTCAAGCAGTCCTTCGTCCGGATGATCGGGCTGCTCAGCCCGTACAAGGTCGCGCTCGTCGCGGTCACGCTCATGGGCGCGGCCGGCGTGGTGCTCACCGTGCTCGCGCCGCGCGTCCTGGGCCGGGCCACCGACGCGGTGTTCACCGGGTTCGTGTCCCGGCAGCTGCCCGAGGGAATCAGCCAGGAGCAGGCCGTCGCCGGGCTGCGCGCCGACGGGCAGGACCGGCTCGCCTCGATGGTCGAGGCGATGCACGACCTCGTGCCGGGCCGGGGCATCGACTTCGACCTGCTGGGGCGGCTGCTGCTCACGGTCCTCGCGCTGTACGTGGCCGGCGCGCTGCTCATGTGGCTGCAGGGCTACATCATCAACGTCGTCATGGTCGGGGCCATGTGGCGGCTGCGCGAGGCCGTCGAGGCGAAGATCAACCGGCTGCCGCTGGCGTACTTCGACCGGGTGCAGCGCGGCGAGCTGATCTCCCGGGTCACCAACGACATCGACAACATCACGCAGACGATGCAGCAGTCGCTCTCCACGGCGCTGACCTCGATCCTCACCGTCGTCGGCGTGCTCATCATGATGTTCTCGATCTCCTGGCAGCTCGCCCTGGTCGCGCTGGTGTCGCTGCCGCTGATGGGCGTGATCTTCGGCGTCATCGGCCCGAGGTCGCAGAAGGCCTTCGGGATGCAGTGGCGCAAGGTGGGCCGGCTCAACGCCCGCGTCGAGGAGTCGTTCTCCGGCCACGCGCTGGTCAAGGTGTTCGGGCGCCGTCGCGACTTCGCCGACAGGTTCCGCGCCGAGAACGAGGAGCTGTACCGGGCGTCCTTCACGGCGCAGTTCCTGTCCGGCATCATCTGGCCCGGCATGTCGTTCGTCGGGAACCTCACCTACGTCGGCATCGCCGTGCTCGGCGGCCTCATGGTCGCGAACGGCACGATGCGGCTCGGCAGCGTCCAGGCGTTCATCCAGTACGCGCAGATGTTCACCCAGCCCCTGTCCGAGCTCGGCGGCATGGCCGCCGTCGTGCAGTCCGGGACCGCCTCCGCCGAGCGCGTGTTCCAGCTGCTCGACGAGGACGAGCAGCGGCCGGACGCCGCGGACGCCCCGGCGCCCGCCGCGGGCGACGGCACCATCGAGTTCGAGCACGTCGCGTTCTCCTACAGCCCGGACACGCCGCTCATCACGGACCTGTCCTTCACGGTCCGCCCGGGTCAGACGGTCGCGATCGTCGGGCCCACCGGCGCGGGCAAGACGACGCTGGTGAACCTGCTCATGCGGTTCTACGAGCTGGACGGCGGGCGGATCCTGGTCAACGGCCAGGACATCGCCACCCTCAGCCGGCACGACGCCCGCGCCCGCACCGGCATGGTGCTGCAGGACCCGTGGCTGTTCTCCGGC
>DAMBCY010000166.1:0-4282 GCA_032056255.1 Cellulomonas sp.
TGGGCCGGCAGCCCCACGCCGCCCCCGGGACGCGGCTGGACCCCGCCGCCGCCCGTCCCGCCCGTGCCCCCGCAGGCCCCCCGTCCGCCGAAGCCGTCGCCGCGCGGGCCCGGTGCCGCGATCACGGGCGTCGTCGTCGCGCTGATCCTCCTCGGTCTCGCCGGCCTGCTGGCCGCCGAGCGCGCCGGGGTCTACGACGGCCCGATCGCCTCGGTCGTGGTGGGCGGCGGCGTGGTGCTGGTCGGCCTGGCGATCATCGTGTCCGGCCTGCGCGGTCGCACGGCGGGCGGCCTCACCGCCCTCGCGATCGTCGGCATGGTCGTCGCGGGTCCCACCTTCGTCTCCGACCGTGACGGCTACTGGCACGGCGAGTCCGGCCCGTTCCGCAGCGTCGACGTCCGGCCGAGCAGCCGGTCGGCGGCCGAGGCCGGGTTCTCGTTCGGCGTCGGCGACGCCGAGGTCGACCTGACCCGCGTCCCGCTGACCGACGACACGCTGGTGGTCCCCGTCAGCGGCGGCATCGGCGACGTGACCGTCGTCGTCCCCGAGGGCGCGGCCGTCAGCGCCGACGTCAGCGGGGGCATCGGCAGCGTCGAGTGGCGCGTCGACGGGCGCAGCGAGCGCAGCGACGGCCTCGGCCACGACCGCACCTTCACCAGCGACGCCATGGCCGACGGGAGCGAGGCGCAGATCGCGCTGCAGCTCGAGGTCGGCATCGGCAGCATCACCATCGAGGAGGACTGATGACCAGCACCGGACCCGGCACCCCGGGCACGCCCCGCCCCGACGACGCCGAGCCCCCGACCGAGCGGATCGAGCGCCCGACGACGGACGGCCCGACGGAGCAGATCGAGCGGGTCGAGGCCGCGGCGGCGGCCGACGCGACCGAGACCCTGGCCCCGGTCGATGCCACCACCCGGATCGGGACGACCGCCCCGGCGACGACCCCCGTCGGGGCGGCGGCACCGGCACCGGCCACGACGGCCCCCGGGCCCGCGCACCACGGCTCGGCGCAGCACCCGTCCGGGCACCACGGCACGACGTCCGGGACCACCCCGCCGCCGCCGTCCGCGCCGTACGGCTCCGCGCCGTACCGTGCCGAGCCCGACCCCGCTCCGGCGGCCGCGGTGCCGGAGGACCGCGGACCCCGGTCGGCGACGGTGGTCTGGGGCCTGGTCGTCACGGTGGTCGGCGTGGGGGTCCTCGCCATGACCGCCGGCGCCCGGATCGACGTGCAGCTCGCGCTGATCGTGCTGCTCGCGGCCGCCGGGGTGGCGCTGCTGGTCGGCTCCCTGCTGACCGCCGCCCGCCGGCGCCGGTGGGAGCAGCACGCCCGCTGAGCCGGAGCACCGGACGCAGAAGGGCCGGGACCCGTGGGGTCCCGGCCCTTCGTGCCGTGCGAGGAGGTGTCAGGCCTTGAGGCCGGACTCCACCGGGGTGCCCGTCTCGGTCACCGTGGCGACCTTGCGGCCGGCGAGGGCCCACAGGGCGTAGCCCACGACGATGAAGAGGACACCGAGGCCGATGACCAGCGCGGCGACGCCGAAGGCGACGACGGAGGTGAACAGCGAGGCGCGCAGGAAGGACGCGTTCATCGCCGTGGCGCGGACCGGGTCGTCCTGCTCGAGCTCGGCGTACGTCTTGCCACCGGTGGCCTCGAGGGCGTGGTGGTTGATGATGTCGGCCTGGGCGAACGCGGTCCACGGCGTCGTGACCGGGTCGCCGGCGAAGTTCGCCGCGTCGCCGGAGACGGTGATGTTCTCATCGGCCAGGTGGCTCGACACCGAGCCCCAGGTGATGCCGCCCGCGATGATCATGACCAGGCCGGCGACCGCCGAGATGATGCCGATGACGCGCGCAGCCTTCGAGCCGCCCGTTGCTGCCACGGTAGACATGTGGTGATCCCTTCAGATACCCCCGTTGCCGGATCCGACCCCTTGCCGGTCCGGTGTGGAACCTGTGAGCCCCACGGGTAGAAGCGTGCTGCACCCGCGGGCCGAGGCGTGGGACGTTGGTCATGCGCACGTCGCGGTGAGGCTTCGTGAAGCCACGCACAAACTCCAGATTCCTGCGAATCGGGCCTTTCGTCCCACACGATGACGCCCATTCAGCCTAGGACATAGGTCCTGGTCGGGTCACCGGCGTGTCGGACGCGGCCCGCGCCCCGGGAGGGCCCCGCGGGCGACGCGCCGGGTACGCCGGCGGCCGGCACCCGCGCGGGGCACCGGCCGTCCGTCACGCCGCGCGCCGCGGCGTCACTCCCACTCGATCGTGCCCGGCGGCTTGCTCGTCACGTCGAGCACCACGCGGTTCACCTCGGGCACCTCGTTGGTGATCCGGGTCGAGATGGTCGCGAGCACGTCGTACGGCAGCCGGGTCCAGTCCGCGGTCATCGCGTCCTCGGACGAGACGGGGCGCAGCACGACCGGGTGCCCGTAGGTCCGGCCGTCGCCCTGCACGCCGACGGAGCGCACGTCCGCGAGCAGCACCACGGGGCACTGCCAGATCTCGCGGTCCAGGCCGGCGCGGGTCAGCTCCTCGCGGGCGATCACGTCGGCCGCGCGCAGGACGTCGAGGCGCTCGGCCGTGACCTCGCCGATGATGCGGATGCCGAGGCCGGGACCGGGGAACGGCTGGCGCCAGACGATGGCCTCCGGCACGCCGAGCTCCAGGCCGACGGCCCGCACCTCGTCCTTGAACAGGGCGCGGAGCGGCTCGACGAGCTCGAACTGCAGGTCGTCCGGCAGGCCGCCGACGTTGTGGTGGCTCTTGATGTTCGCCGCGCCCTCGCCGCCGCCGGACTCGACGACGTCCGGGTAGAGCGTGCCCTGCACGAGGAACCTGACCTCCTCGCCGTGCGCGCCGGCCTCCTCGACCAGCCCGCGCGCGGCGTCCTCGAACACGCGGATGAACTCGCGGCCGATGATCTTGCGCTTGGTCTCCGGGTCGGTGTGCCCGGCGAGCGCGTGCAGGAACTGCTCGCGGGCGTCCACCACGACCAGGCGCACGCCGGTGGAGGCGACGAAGTCCTGCTCGACCTGCTCGGCCTCACCGGTGCGCAGCAGCCCGTGGTCGACGAACACGCAGGTCAGCTGGTCGCCGACGGCCTTCTGCACGAGGGCCGCGGCGACGGACGAGTCGACGCCGCCGGACAGGCCGCAGATGACGCGCGCGTCGCCGACCTGGGCCCGGATGCGCTCGACCTGGTCGGCGATGACGCTGCCCGGGTTCCAGTCGGGGGCCAGGCCCGCGCCCTCGTAGAGGAAGTGCTCCAGCGTGCGCTGCCCCAGCGGGGAGTGCTTGACCTCGGGGTGCCACTGCACGCCGAACAGCCGGCGCTCCCGGTCCTCGAACGCGGCGACCGGGGAGCCGGCCGACGTCGCGAGCACGTCGAAGCCCTCGGGGGCGGCGTGCACGGCGTCGCCGTGGCTCATCCAGACGGTCTGCTCGTCGGGGCTCCCCGCGAGCACGGTCCCGCCGTCGACGACGGACACGGGGGTGCCGCCGTACTCGCGGCTGCCGGTCTGCGCGACGGTGCCGCCGAGCGCCTGGGCCATCGCCTGGAAGCCGTAGCAGATGCCGAGGACCGGCACGCCGGCCTCGAACAGCGCCGGGTCGACGAACGGCGCGCCGTCGGCGTACACGGAGGACGGCCCGCCGGACAGGATGATCGCCGCGGGGTCCTTGGCGAGCAGGTCGGCCACGGAGGCGGAGTGCGGCGCGATCTCGGAGTAGACGCCGGCCTCGCGGACCCGGCGTGCGATCAGCTGGGCGTACTGCGCCCCGAAGTCGACGACGAGGACGGGCCGGGGCTGGTCGGGGCGAGCGGCGGGGGACGAGGCGTCGGTCACCGGGTCAGCCTAGTCGGCCCCGGGCGCGGCGCCGATCCCGGTCTCACGCGGCCGGTCAGCCGCGGGTGAGCCCGAGCACCACGATCAGCGGCGCCACCAGCGCCAGCGCGAGCGGCGCCCACACGAACGCGGGGGCTCGCTCCAGGTCCGGGCGGTCCAGCAGGACGCGGTCCGGGCGGTGCGGGTCCTGGACCACCGGGACCACCTGGCCGGGGGCGTACTGGCCCGGGGGCACCTTCTGCGCGGTCCGCACGCCCCGCGGGCAGGCGGCCGTCGCGACCGTGACCACGTCGGTGGGCCGCTCGGACAGCGACCGGCGCTGCAGCACCGAGGAGGTGCGGACGTCGACGACGAGCGCGGTCCCCCGCAGCCCGTGGGTGAACAGCCGCTGCCGGCGCCGGAGCAGCACGAAGACCACGACCAGCACCAGG
>DAMBCY010000166.1:4292-8242 GCA_032056255.1 Cellulomonas sp.
CCAGGACGAACGGGACCACCACGACCACCACGAGCGCGGCCGGCACCGTGGACGGGTCGTTCACCGCGTCGCGACCAGGACGGCCCGGACCCCGAACGCGCCGAGGCCGTCCGGCGCCTCGAACGGCGGCTCGGGCTCGGGCGGGGCGTCCGGGTCCGGGTCCGGGGCGTCGGGGTCCGGCTCGGGCGCCGGCTCGGGCGCCGGGGCGCGGGTCACGCACGCGCCGTCGATGAGGTAGCCCAGGGTCCGGCCCGACCGGCACACCCCGCCGAGCAGGTCGAGGCGCGCCGTGGCCACCGACTCGACCTGGCGCCCGGAGCCGGGCACGGCGTCGTCCGCCCGGACCCGCACGGTCACGGAGGCGTCCGCGACGTCGATGCTCAGCGCGATCAGCTCGGCGTCGTTCGCGCGGGCGTAGGAGCGCGCCGAGGTGGTCAGCCCCGCGGGGACCACGCCGCTGAGGTCGGTACCGGCGAAGCTCCAGAAGGTGTCGACGTCGTCGGCGTCCGCGCGCGCGTCGAACGCCAGCTCCAGGGCGTCGGCCCACGAGCCCGCGGCGGCGAGGGCCGCCGCGTCGGCGGCGGTCACCGACTGGCGCCGGTCGTTCGCGGCGGAGCCGATCACCAGGACGGCCAGCACGGTCACGGCCAGCAGCGCCGCGGCTGCCGGCAGGAGCAGCAGCGAGACCGCGCCCCGGTCCCCGGCGTCCTGGTAGCCGGTCCCCTGGTACCGCGCGGGGATGCGGTCGGCCGCTCCGGGGGCCACGAACATCGCGCCGAGGAGTGCGAACACGACCCACTCGACGAGGTTGACCAGCATCAGCCAGCTCCACGGGTCGGCGCCGACGACGGCCGTCGCCGCCACGCCGAGCAGGAGCTGGACCGCGAAGCCGAGCAGCGCCCCGGCCACGACGGTCGGCACGACCTCGCTGCGGGCGGCGAGCCCGTGCCGCGACCGGACCGCGCGGACCACGATCGCCCCGAGGAACGTCAGACGCACCGCGCTGACCAGGTGCCCGACCGCCGCCTGCGTCACGGCGTCGAACGCCTCGAGCACCGGCTCGAACGCCGGCAGGACCAGCCAGTACAGCAGCGCGTAGGTGACGAGGTCGAGGACGACGAAGGTCACGACCGCCCGGACCTCGACGTCGAACCGGCCGACGTGGACGATCCGGCGCATCAGCCCACCGCCAGCGTGCGCAGCACGTCGTACGCCACCGACTCCTCGAGCTCGCCCGCGGCCGCCTCGGCCGAGATGCCGACGAGCCGGGTGCCGTCGGGGTCCCGGGTGGTGACCAGCAGGGCGTCGCGCTCCGTGCCGTCCTCGAGCTCCAGCGTCCCGGTCACGGCGACCGCGTAGGGCAGGCCGTCCCAGACCGCCGGCGACCGCGTGATGCCGGTCCACTCGCCGCTGGCACCGAGCTGCGTCTCCGAGACGAGCGCGCTGGCGTCGACGGCGGCGTCGGTGGCGCCGGGCTCCTCGGTGACCGTGAGGATCACCGCGGCCCGGTCGGCACCCGGCTCGCGCAGCACCAGCTGCTGCACGCCCTCGCCCGCGCTGCCCGGCTCCTGCTCGAGGTCGTCCGGGACGAGCAGCGTGACGCCGGCGATCTCCACGGTCGACGCGCCGTCCAGGCTGGTGAGCGGCTGCACCGTCACGGCCGTGCCGGTCGGCGCGGTGCCGTGGCTCGGCGTCGTGGCCCCGGTCGCGCCGTCGCCGTCGTCGCCGCAGGCCGCGAGCACGGTCGCGAGGACCAGCAGCCCCCCGACGACGCCCGCCCTGGTCCGACCCGTCATGCGCATGCCGTCCACTCCATCCAGCCATGATCGCCGAGGTAGTACGCGTCGGTCGACGTGCTCGACGACGTCGAGGCCCCGAAGCTCCCGCCGAGGCCGCCGACCACCGGCACCTCCGCACCGAGCGCGACGTTGACCAGGTTGCTCGAGTCGGCGTCGACGAACTGCGCGGTGATGTCGCCGCTCGTGCGGGCCTCCTGGAGGATCAGCGGGATCGCCGCGGCCGTCCCCGCCGCCGTGCTGCCGGTGGAGGCCGAGACCGCCCCGAGGCTCGCGAGCGTGGCGAGCACGCGGGTCCGGTTGGCGTCCGTGACGTCGAACTGGGCGGAGAGCTGGACGCCGCGGCCGCCGGAGCCCTGCAGCGGCACGGAGGCCAGCGAGGTCAGGGCGTACGAGCCGTCCGCGGTCGCCGCGGCGTTGAGCTCCACGGACGTCACCTCCAGGTTCGCGTCCACCGTCGTGGCGACGACCATCTCGACCGAGCCGCTGCCGCCGGCACCGGTGCCCCAGTCGGCGTTCGAGGTCGAGAAGCCCAGCTGCGCGGCCGCCTCGCCGTCGATGCTGACCCGGGTGTAGATCGTCCGGTCGCCGGTCTCGTTGTCGTACCGGAAGCCGAGGGCGTTCTGGTAGTCGAGGTTCGCGTTGCCGCCGGCCGCCAGCGCGCCCGCCGACGCGCTGCCGCCGGCCGAGATCCCGCCCTCGAAGTACTCGGCGGTGGGCGCGGGCGGCTGGTAGTCGTAGCCGGTGATCTTGTCCCACAACCAGCCGCCGACGGTCGAGCCGATGCCGACCACCGGCGCCGAGCCGGGCACCAGGCCGCTCGCCACGGAGGTGGCCCCGGCGCGGGCGACCTCCCGGCCGACCCACTCCGTGAACGCGTCGGCGGAGGCCTTGTCCGGGAAGGAGTACTCCACGCCCGCTCCCGCGAACACGCCCGCGTTGACCTCGGCCTCCGCCCCGGCGCTGACGCCGTAGTCCCCGATCTCGATGGTGCCGTACGCCTCCCCGGCGGACAGCGCGGCGGTGGCGCCGAGCTCGCCGGACACGACGACCTGGTACGTGCCGTCGCTGAGGCGGGTGACGGTCATGTCGCCCTTCTCGCCGAGCGAGATGAACGCGACCGTGAGCCCGGCCTCGAGGTGCGTGGCGTCGGTCTGGACCGTGCACGCACGCTCCGGGGCCTGGTCGGCCTCCGTCGCCTCGATCGCGGAGTCGTCGCCGCAGCTCGCGCCGACGGCGGCGCACAGCTTCGCGGCGACGGTGCCGCCGATCGGGGTCGCGGTCATCAGCAGGGCGGCGATCACCGCGCCCACGATGAGGATCGCCCCCAGGTACTCGACCGTCCCGGCCCCGCGGTCGCCGTCCTCGGCGCCGCCGGCCCGGAGCCGCTCGCGCAGGGTGCGCGCACGACGTCCCTCGTGCCTGGTCATCTCGATCCCCCTCGTACGGTCACGTGTCAGTCCTGCCCGTCCGTCACCGGGACGTCGGTCAGCCGGAACCGGTCCGGCACGTCGATGGTCACGGTGTCGCCGCCCGGGTCGGGCCAGACGACCGTGACGGTGACCGACTGCCCCTGCGCCAGCTGGGCGCTGAGGAACTGGTCGGTCAGGGTGGCGCGCAGGTCACCGCCGCTGGCGACGCCGGGGCGCAGGTAGTCGCTCGGGTAGAACCGGGTCCCGTCGGCGAGCAGCGTCGTGTTGTGGGCCCCGGCGAGCAGGCTGGTGTACGACAGGCCGCGGCCCGCGTCGAGCCCCTGCGTCGCGGTGCCGAACAGCTCGGTGAGCTGGCCGGTCCCGGCCGAGGTGCGCTCCACCTCGAGCGACCCGACGAGGTAGCCGGCGTGCCGGCGCACCGTGGCGCCGATCTCGAGGGTGTCCCCCCGCAGCTCGACCTCGACGGTGCCGTCGCCGGCCGCCTCGGGGCCGGTCGCCGCCGGCAGCGCGGCCGCCTCGCCGCCGCCCACCGCCACGGCGGCGCCCGGCGTGGTCACGGTGAACGTCACCTCGACCCGGCGGTTGGCCGCACGCGCCTCGGGCGTCGTACCGGACACGGCGGGCTCGGACTCCCCCCGTCCCTCGGTGGCCAGCGTGAACCCGGCGAGCTGCGGCGCGAGCCGCTCGGCCACGGCGGTCGCCCGCCTGACCGACAGGTCCT
>DAMBCY010000167.1:0-5153 GCA_032056255.1 Cellulomonas sp.
TGCTGATCGGCGTGGTCATCATGTCCGCCGCGCTCTCCGAGGGGTCCGCCAACGACTGGCTCGCCCTCGCGGTGGTCGACGGGTTCGGGCAGGAGGAGGCCGTCGGCGCGGCGATGTTCGGCGTCTTCGTCGGCGCGATGACCGCGGTGCGGCTGCTCGGGACCCGGCTGATCGACCGGTACGGTCGCGTGCCCGTGCTGCGCGCGTCGGGCGCCGTCTCGCTCGCCGGCCTGGTGCTGTTCGGCGTCGCGCCGTCCCTGCCGGTCGCCGCGGTCGGGATCGTGGCGTGGGGCTTCGGCGCGGCGCTGACCGTGCCGCTGGGCATCGCCGCCGCGTCCGACGACCCGCTGCGCGCCGCGAGCAGGGTGGCCGTGGTGTCGGCGTTCTCGTCCACCGCGTCGCTCGCCGCGCCGCCGCTGCTCGGCCTGGCCGCGGAGCTGGTGGGCACCCGGCACGCCCTGCTGCTCATCACCGGCGCGATGCTCACCACGGTGCTGCTCGCGCAGACCGTCCGCCGCCCGGACGGCGACGTCGGGCACGCCCCGGTCGACGGACCGGGGACGGCGGCGCCGTCGGGCGAGCCCGGCGTGCCCGGCCTCCCCGGCCCGGCCGACGCGGCGGAGCCGTCGTGCGTGCCCTCCGGTAGCGTCCGACGCGAGCACACGGGCACCGCCGACGCCGCCACCGCCCCCGAGCCGGCCCGCCCGGCGTGACGCGGCGACCGACCGCACCGCCCCTCCCGGAAGAAGCAGCCTCGATGGCGCAGCACCCCAGCCCCCTCGACCCCCGGCGGGTCCGGACGGCCTCCGTCGCGGTCTTCACCGTGTTCGCGCTCGCCGGCTTCAACTTCTCGACCTGGGCCGCGCGGCTGCCCGCGGTGCGGGACGGTCTCGGTCTGTCCGCTGGGCAGATGGGCCTTCTGCTGCTCGTCGGGTCGTTCGGGTCCATCGCGGCGCTCCCGCTCTCGGGACTGGTCGTCACGCGGATCGGCGCCCCGCGGGCCGTGCTGGGCTTCGCGGTGCTCAACGCGGTGGGCCTCGCGACGGCCGCGTCCGGCGCCTCGATCGGCGAGGTCGTCGTCGCCGGGGCGGGCCTGGTGCTGTTCGGCATCGGCACCGGCGTCTGGGACGCCGCGATGAACCTCGAGGGCGCGATCGTCGAGCAGAAGCTCGGCCGGACGGTCATGCCCCGCTACCACGCCGGGTTCTCGGTCGGCACGGTGGTCGCCGCGGGGATCGCCGCCCTGGCGGCGCGCGCGCAGGTGCCGGTGCAGCTGCACGTCGGCGTGGCGGTCGCCCTGTCCACCGTGGCGGTGGCGATCGCCGTCCGGAAGTTCCTGCCCGCCGGGCAGCACGACCCCGGGGCCACCGGTGCGGGCGCCGGCCGGTCGTCGGTGTTCAGCGCCTGGCTGGAGCCCCGCACGCTGCTGATCGGGCTCGTCGTGCTCGCCGCCGCCCTCACCGAGGGCGCGGGCAACGACTGGCTGAGCCTCGCGGTCGTCGACGGGTTCGGCCGCACCGACGAGGTCGGCGCGCTGTCGTTCGGCCTCTTCGTCGCCGCCATGACGCTCATGCGCTTCCTCGGCACGGGCCTGCTCGACCGGTTCGGCCGGGTCGTCGTGCTGCGGCTGTGCGCGGGGCTCGCCCTCGTGGGGCTGCTGGTCTTCGGGCTGGTCCCGGACACGATGCTGTGGCTCGCGCTCGCCGGCGCGGTGCTCTGGGGCATGGGTGCGGCCCTCGGCTTCCCGGTCGGGATGAGCGCCGCGTCCGACGACCCGCTGCGCGCCGCCGCCCGGGTCAGCGTGGTCTCGACGATCGGCTACACCGCGTTCCTCGCCGGCCCGCCGCTGCTCGGTCTGCTCGCGGGGGCGGTCGGCTACCGTCACGCCCTGCTGGCGATCGCCGTGCCGGTCGTCATCGGCCTGCTGGTCGTCGACGCGGCTGCCCCCGCGCGCACGGGGCCCGCGGGGCGGCCTACGCTCGTGCCGTGACGACCCTCGTGCAGCCCGCGACCTTCTCCCAGCTGACCACCCTGGGGGTCGGCGGTCCGGTGGCGCAGTACGTCGAGACCACCTCCGAGGCCGACCTGATCGAGGCGGTGCGGACGGCGGACGAGGAGGGCACCCCGCTGCTGGTGCTCGGCGGCGGCTCGAACCTGCTTGTGTCCGACGCGGGCTTCGACGGCGTCGTGGTCCGGGACGTGCGGCGCGACCTCACGACCCCCGACCACTCCGCGTGCGCCGGGGTCACCGTCACCGTCGTCGCGGGCACCCCGTGGGACGACGTCGTCGCGCACGCCGCCGCGCACCGGCTCAAGGGCGTCGAGGCGCTGTCCGGCATCCCCGGCTCGACCGGCGCGACGCCGGTGCAGAACGTCGGCGCCTACGGCCAGGAGGTGTCCCAGACCATCGCGACCGTGCGGGTGTGGGACCGGGGGCGCGCCCGCGTCCGGACCCTGCCGCTCGTCGACCTGCGGTTCGGCTACCGGACGTCGCTGCTCAAGCGCTCGATGCGTGCGCTGCCGGACGACGCCGACCCCGGCGCCCCGTGGTTCCCGACCCCCCGGTACGTGGTGCTCGACGTGACGTTCCAGCTGCGGGTGGCCGACCTGTCCGAGCCGATCGCCTACGGGGAGCTCGCGCGCGAGCTCGGCATCGCCGTCGGTGAGCGGGCGCCCCTGCCCGACGTGCGCACCGCCGTCCTCGCGCTGCGCGGGCGCAAGGGCATGGTGCTGGACCCGGGCGACCCCGACACCCGCTCGGCCGGGTCGTTCTTCACCAACCCGGTCCTGCCCGCCGCCGACGCGGACGTCCTGCCCGCCGACGCGCCGCGCTTCCCGGCCGGCGAGGGACTGGTGAAGACCAGCGCGGCGTGGCTGATCGAGCAGTCCGGGTTCGGCAGGGGCTTCGGCCTGCCCGGCCCCGCGGCCCTGTCGACCAAGCACACCCTCGCGGTGACCAACCGCGGCGGCGCGAACGCCGGGGACCTGCTGGCCCTGGCCCGCACGGTCCGCGCGGGCGTCGCCGACCGCTTCGGCGTCCTCCTGGACCCCGAGCCCGTCCTCCTCGGCACCGACCTCTAGCCGCTCCCCGCTGTCGCCGAGATCGGTGTGTCGCCGTCGACATCGGAGCTCCTAGGCTCCGATCTCGGCGAGAGGTACCGATCTCGGGGCGAGCCGGGTCCGCGGCGGATCGGCGAGGGCCGGACCGAAGACGTCAGCCTGCGGCGGCGAGGACGGCGCCCCAGGCGCCGGCCCACGGGCCGAGCGACGCCGCGACCACGGGCGGCACCCGGTGGAACGTCGCCCCGGCGCGCGCCTTGCGCTCCGCGTCCGCGAGCAGCGGGGACGGCGCCACCACGAGACCGCCGCCCACGACGATCCGGCCCGGGTCCACGACGGCGACGAGCGTGAGGATGCTCCGGGCGAGCGCGGAGCCTGCGGCGTCGACGACCTCGACCGCCCGGGGGTCCCCGGACGCCGCGGCGCGCAGCAGCCCGGCGGCGTCGGCGGCGGGGTCGCCGGAGACCCGCTGCCAGGCGGCGGCGAGGTACGGCCCGCCGACGTAGGCCTCGAGGCAGCCGCGCTGCCCGCACCCGCACCGCGGACCCACGGGGTCGAGGCTGACGTGCCCCGCCTCCCCGGCGCCGTCGTGCGCGCCGGTCCGGACCACCCCGCCGACCACGTGCGCTCCCGCGACGCCGGTGCCGAGGGCGAGCACGAACACGTCGTCGCTCCCGCGCCCCGCCCCGAGCCGGGCCTCGGCCAGGGCCGCGGCGCGCCCGTCGTGCACGACGACCGCGGGGGCGCCGAGCAGCTCGCCGAACCGCTCGGGCACGCTGACGCCCTCGAGCCACGGCATGTTGACGCTGCGCCGCACCACGCCGGTCCGCTCGTCGACGATGCCCGGCACGGTGACGCCGACGGACTGCACGGTGGTCGTCGTCCGCGTCGTGGCCTCCTGCACGGTCGCGCGCAGGGCGTCGAGCGTGCCGGGCACGAGCGCGCCGTCGAGCCGGTGCTGCCACAGCGCCTCGGGCGCCGCGTCGTCGGCGCGGCCCCCCGCGCCGCCCGCGCCGCCCGTACCGGAGCCGACCCGGGCGAGCAGCAGCTTGGTGCTGGACCCGCCGAGGTCGACGCCGAGGTGCACGTCGCTCATCCGCGCACGTCCGGGGTGAGGTCGGGGTCGGCGTCGAACGCGTCGAACGGGAACATCGGCCGGTCGATGCGGTGGTGGCCGAGCCGGCCGAGGTCCTGGTCGACCCCGCCCGGTGTCAGCGCGAGCGTCCAGCCCCGGGCGATGTCGTACAGCTCGGGTTCCAGGTAGCCGATCTTGGTTACCACGAGGTCCGCGGTGCGGGGGTCCAGGCCGATCTCCTCGAAGGCGGTGACCGTGTGGTACGCCTTGCGGAACTCGGTGACCACCACGTGCAGCCCGCCGACGGCCACCACGGCGATCCGCCCGGCGTCCGGGTCGCCGGCGGACAGGTGCACCAGGCGTCCGGTCAGCCGGACCGGGCCGTGCGGGCCGTGGTCCACCCGGGCACCGACGTCCACGCTCACGTCGTCCCCGACCGCGTGCGCGGACAGCACCTCGAGCGCCGGGGCGTCGAACACCGAGGCGCAGAGGGTCGTCACCGACCCCGGTCCGGTGAGCTCCGGCCGCTCCAGCAGCCGGGCCAGCGTCCAGGTCACGTCGCCGGTCCCGCCGGCGCCGGGGTTGTCCCCGGAGTCCGAGATCAGGTACGGCCGCTCGGCGCTCGCGAGCGCGGCGTCCACGGCCTCGTCGAGCGTGCCGGGCGGGCCGACGAACGCGAACTCGTCGCGGACCGCCCAGAGGGCGGCCGCGAGGTCGTGCGCCCGGTCGGTCACCCGCGCGCGGTCGCTGCCCGTGACGACGACGGCGGCGTGGCACCGGGGCTCGTCGGCCCACGCGTACCCGACCCAGATCGACGCGTCGAGGATCCCGTCCTCCCGCTCGACGGCGTCGAGCCGCCCGTACAGGCCGCGCGCGGGCTCCACCCGGGTGGAGGTCTTCTCGCCCGGCAGCAGGATCGGCACGCGGACCCGGGCCCGCACCGGGCGCTCGCCCCGCTCGAGGCAGGTCACCAGGTTCCGGGCCGCGCGTTCGCGGGTCTCCCAGGCGTCCTCGTGCG
>DAMBCY010000167.1:5163-8177 GCA_032056255.1 Cellulomonas sp.
AGGTGAGCAGCTCGACCGCGTCGAACAGCGTGGGCGACACGTTGCCGTGCAGGTCCATCGACGCCGACACCAGGACGCCGTCGCCGACGACCTCGCGGATCGCGGTGACCAGGTCGCCCTCGGCGTCCTCGAGGCCGACCACGCTCATGGCCCCGTGGATGTCGAGGAACAGCCCGTGGAGGGGCTCGTCCGCGACCAGCGCGGCGAGACCGTCGAGGATGCGGCCCTGGAGGTGGGCGTACACCTCGGGCAGCACCGGGCCGCCGGGGATGGACCGGGCGTACAGCACGGGCTCCCAGCGGGCGCGGCCGGCGAGGTCGCCGCCCGGGCGCAGGGCGGCGTAGCGGTGCAGCAGCTCGTCGCCGGTCCACAGGTGGAAGTCGCGCGGGCCCGCGCGGTGCGGGGAGAACGTGCTCGACTCGATGGCGATGCCGGCCACGGCGATCCGGGGGAGCGCGCGGGCGGGTGAGGTCGTGGTCATGGTGAGGTCCCAGGGGTGGTGCGGGCGAGGCGGTGTGACGCGAGGACGCGGGCGGCGGTGCGGTCAGCGCCCCCCGAGCCCGGAGGTGGAGATGCCCTTGACCAGGTGCTTCTGCAGCGCGATGACGAGGATCGTCGTCGGGATCATCGAGATGACGGAGGCCGCCATCTGCAGGTCCCACCGGGTGCCGTTCTGCGTCGAGAACGTCGACAGGCCGATGGGCAGCGTGCCGTAGGTGCCGTAGTCGTTGATGGTGATCAGCGGCCACAGGTAGCTGTTCCAGTAGTTCATGAACGTGAACACCGCGAGCACGGCCAGCGCGGAGAGCGCCAGCGGCAGGATGATCCGGGTGAACGTGCGGACGGGTCCCGCGCCGTCCACCCGGGCGGCCTCCTCCAGCTCGTACGGGATGCCGCGGAAGAACTGCCGCATGAGGAACGTCCCGAACGCGGTGAACGCCCACGGGAAGATCAGCGACTCGAACGAGTTCACCCAGCCGAACCACTGCATCACCACGAACATCGGGATGACCAGCACCTCCTGCGGGACCATCAGCGTCCCGAGGAACAGCACGAACACGGCGTCCCGGCCGCGCCAGCGCAGCCGCCCGAACGCGTAGCCCGCCGTCGCCGAGACCGCGAGCACGACGAGCGTCCCGGCGATCGCGACGAAGAACGAGTTCCGGATGTAGGTGACGAACGGCCCGTACGCGAAGACGTCCGCGAAGTTGCTCCACCGGATCTCCGACCCGATCAGCGTCGGCGGCATCTTGAGGATCTCGCCCGACGGCTTGAGCGCCGAGAACAGCGCGTAGACGAGCGGTGCGGCGAACAGCAGCGCGGCCAGGCCGATCGCGACGTGCCCGAGCACGAGCTTCGCGCGGCTCTCGCCGACGACGGAGCGCGCGCCCTCGCGGTCCGTCGCGCCGGGGGTCCGGGGCCGCCGCCGCGCGGGGCGGGTCAGCGTGTCAGTGCTCATAGTGGACCCACCTCTTCTGGGCGCGGAACTGGAAGGCGGTGACGCCGATGATTCCCGCGAACAGGATCCACGCGCCCGCCGCGGCCAGGCCGAGGTCCTGGAACTTGAAGCCGGTGTTGTAGATGTACATGACCAGCGGCATCGTGGCGTTCCCGGGGCCGCCGCCGGTGAGCAGCTGCGGCTGCGCGAACACCTGCAGCGACGAGATCACGGTCATCACCGCGGCGAAGAACACGGCGGGGGAGATCATCGGCAGCGTGACGCTGCGGAGCATCCGCCAGCCGCGGGCGCCGTCGAGCATCGCGGCCTCCGCCACGGAGACGGGCACCTGCTCGATCGCCGAGGACAGGATGAGCATGTTGTAGCCCATGCCCGCCCACACCGACATGACGACGACCGAGATCATCGCCCAGTTCTGGTCGGCGAGGAAGCTCGGCAGCGTCCAGCCGAACAGGGTGGTGGTGAGCCCGTTGAACAGCCCCTGGGGCTGCAGCAGCATCTTCCAGACCAGCACGTTGGCCACGATCGGCGTGACGACCGGGATGAAGAACAGCACCCGGAACGCGGACCGCCCGCGGATGCGCGGCCCCAGCCCGAGGGCGAGCGTCAGCGCGACGACGATGTTGACCGGCACGTACAGCACGGTGAAGACGACCGAGTTGCGCAGCGAGGGCCAGAAGTCCGGGTCCTCGGTGAGCAGCACCCGGTAGTTCTCCAGGCCGCTGAACGCGCGCTCGCCGAAGATCGGCCAGTCGAACAGGCTCATGACGACCGACAGCACGACGGGGCCGATCGTGAACACGGTCAGGCCGATCAGCGCCGGGGAGATGAAGCCGAGCGCGTGCCGGGACTCGGCGCGGGCCATCGCGCTCCGCCGGCGGGCGGGGGGCGGCGTCGGGGGTGCGGCGGGCGCCGGTGCGGTGGTGACGGCCACGTCAGGCCCCCTCGGTCAGCAGGAGCTCGACCACGGGGACCGTGACGTCGGGCCGGACGGTGGGCAGCCGCAGCGTGAGCGTCCCGGCGGGCTGGCCCGCCTGCTGCATGGTCAGCGCCGCCTGGCCGGGGTCGACGACGGTGGTGGCGACCTCGGACCCGTCGTGCAGCAGCCGGGCGAACCGGACCTTCCCGGCCAGCCCGGGCAGGTGCACCTGGCCGAACGGCCAGACCAGCACGTGCAGGTAGAGCCGGTCGCCGCGCCGGGTGTACAGGCAGCCCGGCGGCGGGGTGGACGCGGCGGGGCCCGCGCCGTGCACCGCGCGCCCGTGGTGGCCCAGCCAGTCGCCGATCCGCTCGACCAGCTCCCGGTCGCGCGGCGCGATCTCGCCCCGGCCGGTCGGGCCGACGTTCAGCAGCATGTTCCCGCCGAGGGCGACCGACCCGACGAGCATCCGGACCAGCAGCTCGGGCGACTTCGCCTCGAGGTTGTCGCGGTGGTAGCCCCAGGAGCCGTTGACGGTCTGGCACGCCTCCCACGCCTGCGGGACGCCGTCGACCTCGAGCGGCCGGTCGGGCTGGTACTGCTCGGGGGTGACGAGGTCGGCCGGGATGCCGAGCC
>DAMBCY010000168.1:0-4605 GCA_032056255.1 Cellulomonas sp.
CCCGTGCGCCGCGTCCCGCCCACCGGGCTCGGAGCGCCCCCACCTGCGCCGACGACTAGGGTCGGTCGGGTGATCGTCGACGCCTCCCGGGTGACCCGGCTCGTGGCCACCCTGCACCCCGAGCTCGTGGAGATCCGCCGCGACATCCACGCGCACCCGGAGCTCGGCCGCACCGAGACCCGCACCACGCAGGTGGTCGCGGACCGGCTGCGGCTGGCCGGGCTGAGCCCGCGGCTGCTGCCGGGCACCGGCCTGGTGTGCGACATCGGCCCGAACCCGGTCGAGACGGGCCGGCGCCGGATCGCGCTGCGCGCCGACATCGACGCGCTGCCGGTGCAGGAGACGACCGGCCTGCCGTTCGCCTCGACGGTGCACGGGGTCGCGCACGCCTGCGGGCACGACGTGCACACCACGGCGCTGCTCGGCGCCGGCCTGGTGCTCGCGGAGCTGCACGCGGCCGGGGAGCTGCCGAACGCCGTGCGCCTGGTCTTCCAGCCGGCCGAGGAGGTGCAGCCGGGCGGCGCGCTCGACGTGGTGGCCGCGGGCGGCCTGGACGGCATCGGGCGCATCTTCGCGCTGCACTGCGACCCGAAGGTCGACGTCGGGAAGATCGGCACCCGCATCGGCCCGATCACGTCCGCGTCGGACGAGGTCACCGTGGTGCTGACCGGCCCCGGCGGGCACACGTCGCGTCCGCACCTCACCGGCGACGTCGTCTACGCGCTGGGTCAGGTCATCACCCAGGTCTCCGCGGTGCTGGGCCGCCGGCTGGACCCGCGCTCCGGGGTGAACCTGACCTGGGGCTCCGTGCAGGCCGGCGCCGCGCACAACGCCATCCCCGCGACGGGGACCGCGCGCGGCACGCTGCGCTGCCTCGACGTGCGGGCCTGGGAGCGCGCCTCGCAGGTGTTCCACGACGCCGTCGAGCAGGTCGTCGCGCCCTACGGCGTCGAGGTCGAGGTGCGGCACCAGCGCGGCGTCCCGCCGGTGGAGAACGACGAGCGGGCCGTCGCGGTGCTGGAGGCCGCGGCGCGCGACGTGCTCGGCGAGGAGTCCGTGCTGCTGACCGAGCAGTCCCTCGGCGGCGAGGACTTCGCCTGGTACCTCACGAAGGTGCCGGGGGCGATGGCACGGCTCGGCACGCGCACCCCCGGCGGGCACACCTACGACATCCACCAGGGCGACCTCGTGGTCGACGAGGAGGCCATCGCCGCCGGTGCGGCGCTGCTGGCCCGCGCCGTGCTGCGCGTCGGGGCGACCCCCGGGGGCTGATCGGGGCGGCGTCCGGGAGGCCGGGTCGCGCGCCTCGGCGCGGCTGGGCCGTGCGGGTGATCCGGTGGCTGGGCGAATGTTCCAAGTCCGTAACGAACGGCTGTTGTGACCCCCCGGTAACACTGCGGACACCCGCGCCTCGCTAGGGTGCTGGCGAACACCGGACGGACCCGTCCGCGCCCCGCGCAACGGCGCGCGAGGTGCGGGCGGCACTTCGGGCCGGTCGACATCGAGAACCTGGAGTGTCGCGTGAAGAAGCTGATCCGTGTGGCCGCCCTCAGCGGGGCTGTCGCGCTCGCCCTCGCCGCCTGCGGCAGCGCGCCGGAGGAGACCGACGAGACCGCTGCCAGCGGTGGCGAGACCGCCGCAGCGTCCGTCGACTTCAAGGCCTGCATGGTCTCGGACTCGGGTGGTTTCGAGGACAAGTCCTTCAACCAGTCGGGCGCCGAGGGTCTCGACCGCGCCGCGTCCGAGCTGGGCGTCGCCGAGGTGAAGGTCGAGTCGACCGCGGAGACCGACTTCGCCCCGAACATCGACTCCCTGGTCTCCGAGGGCTGCAACCTCATCATCGGTGTCGGCTTCCTCCTCGAGGACCCGATCCAGAGCGCCGCCGAGGCGAACCCGGACATCGAGTTCGCGCTGGTCGACTCCGCGTTCTCCGACGCGGACTTCAACCCGGTGACGCTGGACAACGCCAAGCCGCTGCTGTTCAACACGCAGGAGGCCGCGTTCCTCGCCGGCTACGCCGCCGCGGGCACCTCCACCACCGGCACCGTCGCGACCTTCGGCGGCATCCAGCTGCCCTCCGTGTCGATCTTCATGGACGGCTTCGCCGACGGCGTCGCGAAGTACAACGACGACAACGGCGCGGACGTCAACGTGCTCGGCTGGGACAAGGAGTCGCAGACCGGCTCCTTCACCGGCGACTTCGAGAACCAGGCCAACGGCCAGAACCTGGCCAAGGGCTTCATCGACCAGGGCGCGGACGTCATCATGCCCGTCGCCGGTCCGGTCGGCCTGGGTGCCGCCGCCGCCGCGCAGGAGGCCGGCGACGTCTCCATCGTCGGGGTCGACGCCGACTGGTACCTCACCGCCCCCGACTACTCGGGCATCGTCCTGACCTCCGTCATGAAGGAGATCGGCCAGGCCGTGTTCGACACGGTCAAGGAGGCCTCCGAGGGCAGCTTCTCCTCCGACCCGTACGTCGGGACGCTGGAGAACGAGGGCATCGGCATCGCGCCGTTCCACGACTTCGACTCGGTCGTCCCGGCCGAGGTCAAGACGGCGATCGACGACCTCAAGGCCCAGATCATCTCCGGTGACCTGGTCGTGGAGTCCCCGAGCCAGAACTGACGCACCACGCGCAACCCAGGGGTGGCCCGGGCAGCACGCCTGCCCGGGCCACCCCGTGCGTTTTCCCGCGCGCGCGGCGCAGGTCCGGGACTCACGAGGTACCCCGATGTGCCCTAGTGTGCGCACGACGACCGAGCGAAGGAGCAGACCCACGTGAAGCTGGAGCTGCGGGGGATCACCAAGCGTTTCGGCGCCCTGGTGGCCAACGACCACATCGACCTCGTGGTCGAGCCCGGCGAGATCCACGCGCTGCTGGGTGAGAACGGGGCCGGCAAGAGCACGCTCATGAACGTGCTCTACGGGTTCTACGACCCGGACGACGGGCAGATCCTCGTCGACGACCGGCCCGTGACGTTCGCCGGACCCGGTGACGCGATGGCCGCCGGCATCGGCATGGTGCACCAGCACTTCATGCTCGTGCCCGTGTTCACCGTCGCCGAGAACGTCGTCCTGGGCTACGAGCCCGTCAAGGGCGGCGGTCTCATCGACCTCCCCGAGGCGCGACGCCGCGTCAAGGAGATCTCCGACCGCTTCGGGTTCGACGTGGACCCCGACGCGATGATCGAGGACCTCCCCGTCGGCGCCCAGCAGCGGGTCGAGATCATCAAGGCGCTCTCGCGCGACGCCCGGGTCCTGATCCTGGACGAGCCCACCGCGGTGCTCACCCCCCAGGAGACGGACGAGCTGATCGCGATCATGCGGCAGCTCAAGGAGGCCGGCACCTCCATCGTGTTCATCACGCACAAGCTCCGTGAGGTCCGCGCCGTCGCGGACCGGATCACGGTCATCCGCCGGGGCACGGTCGTCGGCAGCGCCACGCCCGACGCCGCGGAGACCGAGCTCGCCTCGCTCATGGTCGGCCGGTCGGTGTCGCTCGGCGTCGAGAAGGCGCCCGCGCAGCCGGGTGAGGTGGCCCTGCGGGTGCGGAACCTGTCGGTGCTCGACGAGGCCGGCGTGCGCCAGGTCGACGACGTGTCGTTCGACGTCGCGCGCGGCGAGATCGTCGCGGTCGCGGGCGTGCAGGGCAACGGCCAGACCGAGCTCACCGAGGTCGTCCTCGGCCTGCAGCAGCCCGTCGCCGGCTCGGTCGTGCTCGACGGCGTCGAGCTGGTCGGCAGGTCGGTCAAGGAGGTGCTGCTCGCGGGCGTCGGCTTCGTGCCCGAGGACCGCACCGAGGACGGCGTGATCGCGGACTTCTCCGTGGCCGAGAACCTCATCCTCGACACGTTCGACCGCGAGCCGTTCGCCCGCGGCATCTCGCTGGACCCCCGCAAGGTCCGCGCCAACGCCGAGCAGCGCACGGTCGAGTTCGACGTGCGCACCCCGTCCGTGGAGGCGCACGCCGGCACGCTGTCGGGCGGCAACCAGCAGAAGGTCGTCCTGGCCCGCGAGATGTCCCGCCCGCTGCGGCTGCTCATCGCGTCCCAGCCGACCCGCGGCCTCGACGTCGGGTCCATCGAGTTCGTGCACAAGCGCGTCGTCGCCGAGCGCGACAACGGCACCCCGGTCATCATCGTGTCCACCGAGCTCGACGAGGTGCTCGCGCTGGCCGACCGGATCGTCGTCATGTACCGCGGGCGCATCGTCGGGGTCGTCCCCGGCGGGACGGACCGCGACGTGCTCGGCCTCATGATGGCCGGCGTGCCGCACGCCGAGGCCGAGAGCCAGGCCGCGACCCACCACACCGTGCTCGGCGAGGCCGACATCGAGGCCTCCGAGGAGGAGAGCAAGTGAGCCAGGTGACCCCCGCCCCCGAGCCGGCGGCGCAGCGGCCGGCCCCGCAGCCGCCGCAGGACGGGATCGAGTCCCGCGCCCAGGGCGCGCTGCGCGAGATGCTCAGCAGCAGCTGGCTGGTCACCGTCGCGGCGATCGTGCTGGCGCTGGTGATCTCCGGCGTCCTCATCGCGGCCGCCAACTCGGACGTCCAGGACGCGGCCGGCTACTTCTTCGCCCGGCCCATGGACTTCTTCTCGGCGGCGT
>DAMBCY010000168.1:4615-8171 GCA_032056255.1 Cellulomonas sp.
TCGAGCGCGTACCTCGCGCTGTTCCAGGGCGCGGTCTTCGACCCCACCGCGGCGACGTTCGCCCGGTCGATCCGGCCGCTGACCGAGACGATGACCGTCTCGGTCCCGCTGATCCTCGCGGGCCTCGGCCTCGGGATCGGCTTCCGCGCCGGCATGTTCAACATCGGCGCGCAAGGCCAGATCATCCTCGGCGCGATCTTCGGCGGCTACCTCGGCTTCGCGTTCGCGCTGCCCCCGGGCCTGCACCTGCTGCTGGCGATGGTCGGTGCGGCGATCGGCGGCGGCCTCTGGGCCGGCATCGCGGGCTTCCTCAAGGCACGGACGGGTGCCAACGAGGTGATCGTCACGATCATGCTGAACAACATCGCGATCTACCTCGTCGGGTACCTGCTCACGCTCTCGGCGTTCAAGCGCGGCGGCAGCAACAACCCGATCTCGCCGCCCATCAAGGAGAGCGCGCTGTTCCCGCTGCTGCTCGGGTCGCAGTTCCGGCTGCACCTCGGGTTCGTCGTCGCGATCCTCGCCGCCGTCTTCACCTGGTGGCTCATGGACCGGTCGACGATCGGCTTCCGGTTCCGGGCCGTCGGGTCGAACCCCAGCGCGGCCCGCACCGCCGGCATCAACGTGAACTCCGTGTACCTCTGGGTCATGGTCACCGCCGGTGCCCTGGCGGGTCTGGGGGGTGCCGCGCAGGTGCTCGGCACCGAGAAGGTGCTCACCGCGGGCGTCGCGGCGTCGTTCGGGTTCGACGCGATCACCGTGGCGCTGCTGGGCCGGTCGAAGCCGCTCGGCACGTTCCTCGCGGGCCTGCTGTTCGGCGCCCTGCGCGCCGGCGGGTTCATCATGCAGTCCCGTACCCAGACGCCCATCGACATCGTGCTGGTCGTGCAGTCGCTGGTCGTGCTGTTCATCGCGGCACCCCCGCTGGTGCGGGCGGTGTTCCGCCTTCCGTCCCCCCGCGGCCCGGAAGCCACCCCGACCGCCGCTCCTGTCGTGAAGGAGGCCGCCGCGTGAGCGCCGTCGCCACCGCCCCGGCCGCGCCGGCCCCCGCCCCGGGGAAGCCGCTGCCGCCGATCTCCTACCAGGTCCCGATCACGTACACCTCGGTGGCCGCGCTCGCGCTGCTGCTGTTCGGCATCCTGCCGACGTCCGGCCGCGAGACCGGCTTCACGGTGTTCTGGCCGGGCGAGAACCTCGCCTTCTCCGTCCCGTCGAAGCTCACCGCGATCGTGCTCTGCCTGATCGCGCTCGGGCTGTCCGCCTGGTCGTTCCAGGCGACCCGCACCCGGCGCAAGGTCGGCATCTGGCTGCCCGCGGTGTACGCGGTCGCGCTGGTCCTGGCGCTGCTCACGTGGGCGGTCGCCGGGAAGACCCAGCCGCTGCCGCTGACGTCGCTGCTGCAGGGCTCGCTGTTCCTCGCGGTCCCGCTGGTGTTCGGCTCCCTCGCCGGCGTGCTGTGCGAGCGGTCCGGCATCATCAACATCGCGATCGAGGGCCAGCTGCTCGCCGGCGCGTTCCTCGCCGCGGTGGTCGCCACGGTCACCCAGAGCGCCTACATGGGCCTGCTGGCAGCGCCGATCGCCGGTGCGCTCGTCTCCGCGCTGCTGGTCGCGTTCGCGATCAGGTACGTGGTCGACCAGATCATCGTCGGCGTCGTGCTGAACGTGCTGGTCGTCGGCATCACGAGCTACCTGTTCTCCACGGTGCTGAAGGAGAACGCGAGCACGCTCAACGCGCCGCCGCGGCTGCCGACCCTCGCGATCCCGGGGCTGTCCGACATCCCCGTCATCGGCCCGGTGCTGTTCCGGCAGACCGCGCTCGTCTACCTCATGTACGTCGTGGTGGTCGTGCTGCAGGTGCTGATCTTCCGCAGCCGCTGGGGTCTGCGCCTGCGGGCCGTCGGCGAGCACCCGAAGGCGGCGGACACCGTCGGCATCAAGGTCAACCGCACCCGGCTGCGCAACACCCTGCTCGGCGGCGCGGTCGCCGGGCTCGGCGGCGCGTTCTTCACCGTCGCGAACGGCCTGGCCTTCGGCAAGGAGATGACCGGCGGCAAGGGCTTCATCGCCCTGGCCGCGATGATCCTCGGCCGGTGGAGCCCGAAGGGCGCCCTGGCCGCGGCCCTGCTGTTCGGCTTCGCGGACAACCTGCAGGTCGTGCTGGGCATCATCGGGACGCCGATCCCGAGCCAGATCATGCTGATGACGCCCTACGTGGTGACGATCTTCGCCGTGGCCGGCCTCGTCGGCCGCGTGCGGGCGCCCGCCGCCGAGGGCACGGCGTACGTGAAGTGAGCTGATCGACGCGGCGGCCGCCACCCGTCCCCCGTCGGAGCCGGGCGGCGGCCGTCGTGCGTCGCACGGGCACACCCGGGATCGTCCGGGCAGGTGCCGTGAGAGCGCCCGGTGCGGTCGAGGACCGGCCGGGCAGGAGAGGAGACCGGGGTGCCGGAGATCGACTGGGACGCCCTGCGCGCCGCCGCCACCGAGGTGATGCGCCGCGCGTACGTGCCGTACTCGCAGTTCCCCGTCGGCGTCGCGGCGCTGGTGGACGACGGACGCGTGGTCGTCGGCTGCAACGTGGAGAACGCGTCCTACGGCCTGACCCTGTGCGCCGAGTGCGCGCTCGTGTCCGGCCTGCACGTGTCCGGCGGCGGGCGCCTCGTCGCGTTCGCCTGCGTGGACGCCCACGGCAACGCCCTCATGCCGTGCGGCCGCTGCCGCCAGCTCCTGTGGGAGCACGGAGGGCCCGACCTGCTCGTCGACACGGTGAGCGGGATCAAGCCGATGACCGAGGTGCTGCCCGACGCGTTCGGGCCGGCCGACCTCGTCGAGAGGAAGTCCGACACGTGAGCACCGAGCAGTTCGACGCCGTCGACGTCATCGTCACCAAGCGGGACGGCGGGCGCCTGAGCGAGGCCCAGATCGACTGGGTGGTCGACGCCTACACCCGCGGCGTGGTCGCCGAGGAGCAGATGTCCGCCCTCAACATGGCGATCCTGCTCAACGGGATGGACCGCGCCGAGATCTCCCGCTGGACGGCCGCGATGATCGCGTCCGGCGAGCGGATGGACTTCTCGGCCCTGCGCCGCCCGACGGCGGACAAGCACTCGACCGGCGGGGTCGGCGACAAGATCACCCTGCCGCTCGCGCCCCTGGTCGCGGTGTTCGACGTGGCCGTCCCGCAGCTGTCCGGGCGCGGCCTCGGCCACACCGGCGGCACGCTGGACAAGCTGGAGTCCGTCGCGGGCTGGCGCGCGGCGCTGTCCAACGAGGAGATGATGGCCCAGCTCGACGGCGTCGGCGCGGTCATCTGCCAGGCCGGCTCCGGCCTCGCGCCGGCCGACCGCAAGCTGTACGCGCTGCGGGACGTCACCGGGACGGTCGAGGCGATCCCGCTGATCGCGTCCTCGATCATGAGCAAGAAGATCGCCGAGGGCACCGGCGCGCTGGTGCTGGACGTCAAGGTCGGCTCCGGCGCGTTCATGAAGGACCTGGACCAGGCGCGCGAGCTGGCCCGCACGATGGTCGACCTCGGCACGGACGCCGGCGTCAGG
>DAMBCY010000169.1:0-8151 GCA_032056255.1 Cellulomonas sp.
CGGGCGAACCCTCCACGGCCGCGGACGCGACCGTCTGCACGGAGTCGAGCACGAGCAGGTCGGGCTCGGTCTGCGCGAGGTGGCCGAGGATCGTCCCCAGGTCCGTCTCCGCGGTGAGCAGCAGGGTGTCCGCGAGCGCCCCGATCCGCTCGGCGCGCAACCGCACCTGCCCCGCGGACTCCTCCCCCGTCACGTACAGCACCCGGCGACCGCCGGTCGCCGCGCGGCTCGCGACGTCGAGCAGGAGGGTCGACTTGCCCACGCCCGGCTCCCCCGCGAGCAGCACGACCGCCCCCGGCACCAGCCCGCCGCCGAGCACCCGGTCGAGCTCCCCGACGCCGGTGGGCCGTGACCGGCTGGCCTCGACGTCGATCTCGGCGATCGGGCGCGCGGACCCCGTGACCGGCAGCTGCACGGCGGTGCGCGGCGCCGCCCCGCCGGGGCCGGTGTCCTCCGACACCGAGCCCCACGTCTGGCACTCCCCGCACCGGCCGACCCACTTGGACGCGGTCCACCCGCACTCGGCGCAGCGGAACGCCGGCCGGGCCGGTCGTGGGGCCCGGGAGGAGGTCGCGGTGGTCACGCGGACCACGCTAGCCGCGCCCTCCGACAGGGGGGTGCCCGCAGCGGGACGGACGTGACCGCATCGCAACCGTCCACCGGCGCGTGCGCCCCCGCGCCGGTCGGTGCGGACCCGTAGGATCGCGCCGTGCCCACGCCCACCCCGCCGGACGACCTGCTGCGGCAGACGCTGGCCGCCGTCGCCCCCGGCACCGAGCTGCGCGACGGGCTCGAGCGCATCCTGCGCGGCCGCACCGGCGCGCTCATCGTCCTCGGGCTCGACGCGACCGTCGAGAGCATCTGCTCCGGCGGCTTCGAGCTCGACGTCGAGTTCTCCGCCACCCGGCTGCGCGAGCTGGCGAAGATGGACGGCGCGATCGTCATGGACCCCGCGACGCGCCGGATCGTGCGCGCCGCCGTCCAGCTCCTGCCCGACCCGACCATCGCCACGTCGGAGTCCGGCACCCGGCACCGGACGGCCGAGCGGGTCGCCAAGCAGACCGGCCTGCCCGTCATCTCGGTGTCCGCGTCCATGCGGATCATCGCGCTGTACGTCGGCGAGCAGCGGCACGTGCTGGAGAACGCGGACGCCATCATGTCCCGCGCCAACCAGGCCCTCGCCACGCTGGAGCGGTACAAGTCCCGGCTCGACGAGGTCGGCGGCACGCTGTCGGCCCTCGAGATCGAGGACCTGGTGACCGTCCGCGACGTGTGCGTGGTGGTGCAGCGCCAGGAGATGGTCCGCCGCATCTCGGAGGAGATCGCGGGCTACGTGGTCGAGCTCGGCACGGACGGCCGGCTGCTGTCCCTGCAGCTCGACGAGCTGACCGGCGGCATCGGCACCGACAGCGAGCTCGTGATCCGCGACTACCTCGACTCCTCGCGCCGCGACGTCGACGCGATCCAGGGCTCGCTCGCCGCGCTCGACTCCACGGAGCTGCTCGACCTCGCGCTGATCGCGCGGGTCCTGGGGCTGCCGTCCGGGGTCGAGATGCTGGACGCCGCGACCGGCCCGCGGGGGTACCGCCTGATGTCCAAGGTCCCCCGGCTGCCCGCGGCGATCGTCGACCGGCTGGTCGGGCACTTCAGCGGGTTGCAGAAGCTCCTGGCCGCGAACATCGACGACCTCATGGCCGTGGACGGCGTCGGCGAGCAGCGGGCGCGCGCGGTGCGCGAGGGCCTGTCCCGTCTCGCCGAGTCGAGCATCCTCGAGCGGTACGTCTGACCGCGCCGCTCACTCCAGGCCGAACACCACCGGGTCGGTGCTGACCCCGGCGAGCGTGAGCACCGCCTGGTAGGTCCCCGGCAGCGCGGCGGCCTGCCCGGCGGCGCAGCCCTCGACGGACCGGTTGCGGTCCCACTGCACCTGGCGCTCGTCGGCCTGCTCGGGCTCGAGGAGCAGCTTCAGCTCGTCGCCCGTCGCGCAGTCCGTGCTCGCCCAGATGCGGTCGGTGCCCGAGGTCACGACGATCGCCCGCTGCGCGTCCCCGGCGTCCAGGAGACAGGTGACGTCGCCGTCGTTGACGACGCGGACCGTGAAGACCGGCAGGGCCTCCGCGGGGTAGCCGGTCGCGTCCGTGGTCAGGGCGAGGCCGATCGCGCCGGGCTCGCAGACCGGCGTCTCGGCGGAGGTCTCGGCCTGCGACGGCGAGGTCGCCGGGGCGGGGGTGTCGTCGTCGCCCGGCGCCAGCAGGGCGCGGACGCCGACCACCGCGAGCACGACGACCGCCACGGCCACGAGCAGCACCACCGCGCGGCGCACCCAGTACACGCGCGGGGGAAGCGATCCCTCCGGCCGCAGCACGCCCATGTCCCGGTCTCCCTCTCCGCTCGGTCGCCGTGGGGCCACGGTAGCCCGGCGTCCGCGGTGGTCCGGCGCACCCCGCCCCGGACACGCGGGAGCGCGCGCCCGCACCGGCCCGCCGCGCCGATTCGGCCGCACGGCTCCTCCGGGTGAGGATGACCCGGTGCCCTCCGCCCCCGGCGTCGCCGCTGCCCCCGCATCGCCTGACGAGATCCGCGACGCGGTCGTCGCGTGGTTCGGGGTGCACGCCCGCGACCTGCCGTGGCGCGCGCCGGACCGCACGCCCTGGGGCGTCCTGGTCAGCGAGGTGATGCTCCAGCAGACGCCGGTGGTCCGGGTGGAGCCCGCGTGGCGGGCGTGGCAGGCGCGGTGGCCGGAGCCCGCCGACCTCGCGGCCGCGAGCACCGCCGACGTGCTGCGCGCGTGGGACCGCCTGGGCTACCCCCGGCGGGCGCTGCGCCTGCAGGAGTGCGCCCGCACGGTCGTGGAGCGGCACGGCGGCGTGGTCCCGTCCGACGAGGACGCGCTGCTCGCGCTGCCGGGCGTCGGGTCGTACACCGCGGCCGCGGTGCGCGCGTTCGCGTTCGGGAAGCGGTCGGTGGTGCTCGACACGAACGTGCGCCGGGTGCTCGCCCGGGTCGTCGACGGCGCCGCCCTGCCGGCGCCCGCGCTGACCGTCGCCGAACGGCGGCTGGCCGAGACCCTCGTCCCGCCGGACGACGCCGGGTCGGCCCGGTGGGCGGCGGCCTCGATGGAGCTCGGCGCCCTGGTCTGCACCGCCCGGTCGCCCCGGTGCACCGCGTGCCCGGTGGCGGACCGGTGCGCGTGGCGGCTCGCCGGGCAGCCCGCCGACGAGCACGCGCACCGGCGGCGGACCCAGGCGTGGGCGGGGACGGACCGGCAGGTGCGCGGGCGGGTCATGGCGCTGCTGCGCGAGGCGCTCGAGCCCGCGCCGGCGTCGGCCGTCGCCGCGGTGTGGCCGGACGCGGCGCAGCGGGACCGCTGCCTGGCGGGGCTGCTCGCCGACGGGCTGGTCGAGCGGCTGCCCGACGCGGACCCGGACGCCGAGCCGCGCTACCGCCTGCCCGGCTGAACCGTGCCGGCGACGTTCCGGCGACGCGCCGGCGACCTGCCGGCGGCGCGCCGGTCGCGTCTCAGTCCAGGTCGACGATCATCCGGGTGTTGCCGAGCGTGTTCGGCTTCACCCGGGCCAGGTCGAGGAACTCGGCCACGCCGTCGTCGTGCGAGCGCAGCAGCTCCGCGTAGACCTCGGGGTCGACGGCCGGCCCGGCGACCTCGCCCCAGCCGTGCGCGGCGAAGAAGTCCACCTCGAACGTCAGGCAGAACAGCCGGCGCAGCCGCAGCTCGCGGGCCCGGGCGGTGAGCGCCTCGAGCAGGGCGTGCCCGACCCGCCGGCCGCGCCACTGCCGGGCGACCGCGAGCGTGCGGATCTCCGCGAGGTCCTGCCACATGACGTGCAGCGCGCCGCAGCCGATCAGCGCGCCGTCCGCGGCCTCGGCGACGTGGAACTCCTGCACCGACTCGTAGTACCCGACCCACTCCTTGGCCAGCAGGATGCGCTCCTCGGCGTACGGCTGCACCAGCGCGCGGATGCCCCGGACGTCCGCGGGCAGGGCGGGACGGACACGGAACGCGGGGTCGGGACGATCAGGCAGGGCGGGGTCGGCAGGCAGGGCGGGGTCGGTCACGGCCTCAACCTACGTCGCGCACCACCGCGGCCGCGTGCACGTCCGGCGCCGGCGCCCGCGGGGGCGGGACCAGCACGTCGGCCGCGGCCCGGGCCCCGCGCACCGCGTCGCCGTCGAGGCCGAGCATCCGCAGCGCCGCGTCGGCGACCAGCGGGGCGACCTGCGACGCGGCGGGCGTGCCGCCGGTCCGGCGCGCGGTGATGACGGTCTCCACCAGGCCGAACACCAGCGCGCCGGCCGCCTCCGGCGCCGTGCTCCCGGTCACGGGCCCGAGGGCTCCGCGGTCGGCGAGCACGGCCGCGACCAGCGTGTCGTACGCGGCGCGCAGCTGGTCCCGCTCGGCGTGGAAGTCCGCGAACGCCGGGTCCTCGACCTCGGGCAGGTGCAGCATCGCGCCGACGTTCACCGGCCCGTCGGCGAGCCACCGGGCGTCGGTGTCGCACAGCGCCCACAGCCGCGCGGCGGGCGGCGCGGGCTGGTCGAGCAGGCGGCCGGCCAGGTCCAGCGAGGGCCGCAGCGCCTCGAGCAGCAGGGTCCGCAGCAGCACGTCCTTGCCGCGGAAGTGGTGGTAGATCGACGCCTGCTTCACGCCGGCGCGCTCGGCGATGGCGTACGTGGACGTCGCCGTGTAGCCGACGGTGGCGAACAGCGCGGCCGCGGCGGCGAGGACGTCGCGGCGGGTGTCGCGCTCCGCGGAGGCGCGCGGGCGGCCGGGTCGGGTCATGCGCGCGGACGCTAGCAACGCCGTGTCACGTGCACGTTTCGCCGCGTCCGGGACCGGCCACCGGCGGCCGCGGGGCGGGGCGCGCCGGACCGGGAGCGCGGCGTCAGGCGATGTCGAGCAGGCGGGCCGCCGTGCGCTCGTCGACCACGAGGTCCGTCATCGTGCCCGCCCGCAGGGCCGCCAGGAGCGGGACGGCCTTGTTGTCCCCCGCGACCGCGCACAGGCGGCGCGGGATGCGCCGGAGCTGGTCCGGCGACGGCCCGGTGGCCCGGGCGTTCAGCGGCACGTCCCGCCACGAGCCGTCGGCCCGCAGGAACACCGTGCACACGTCGCCGACCACGGACTGGTCGTGCAGCAGCGTGACGTCGTCCTCGTCGAGGTACCCGGCGGAGTAGACGTGCGACGGCACCGACCCGGTGACGGACCCGACGGAGAACAGCGCGATGTCCGCGCGGGTCTGCTCGTCGAGCACGCGGCGCACGGAGCGCTCGCGCCACATGGCCTGCTTGGTCTCCGGGTAGTCGAAGAACGCCGGCACCGGGAAGTGGTGCACGGTCGCGCCGAACGCGGTGCCGAACGAGGCGATGAGGTCGCTGGCGTACTCGATGCCGGAGGTGCGGGTGTTGGCCGCGCCGTTCAGCTGGACCACGACGCTGCCGTGCGTCGACTTCGGCTGCAACCGCCGGGAGACGGCCGCGAGCGTCGTACCCCACGCGACGCCGAGGATCATGTCGGAGTCGAACCAGGACGCCAGCAGCCGGGCGGTGGCGCGGGCGACCTGGTCCAGGGTGTCGACCTGCTCGCCGGAGTCCGGGACCGGCACGACGTAGGTGTCGATGCCGAACTCCGCGGAGATCGTCCGGCCGAGCCCGGGGGCGCGCGTGGTGGACGGACGGAGCGTGATCTCGACCATCCCGGTCTCCCGCGCGCGCTTCAGCAGCCGCGACACGGTGGACCGCGAGGTGTGCAGGTGGCGGGCGATGACCTCCATCTTCACGTCCTGGAGGTAGTACATCGACGCCGCGCGCAGGACGTCCTGCTCCCGGTCGGCCATCGGCGTGACTCCTTCGTCGGTGCACGTTCGTGCACAGCGGTTGCGCATCCGTTCGCGCCATGGTGACGATATCGGACAGACAGGACCGAAGTCCCAGTCTGCGGGCCCGGATGCGCCCGGGACAGGGGCCGGCCACGGGCAAGACCGCGATGGGGTGGGACATGAGGACCGCAGCACTGACCCCTCGCCTGCGTGACGACGCGCTGGCGACCCTGCGAGCGACGACGGAGGGCGGGCCGGAGCTCGACGTCCTCGTCGTCGGCGGCGGCGTCACCGGGGCGGGCATCGCGCTCGACGCCGTCACCCGCGGGCTCTCGACCGCCGTGATCGACGCGCAGGACTGGGCGTCCGGCACCTCGAGCCGGTCCAGCAAGCTCGTGCACGGCGGCCTGCGCTACCTGCAGATGCTCGACTTCCACCTGGTCCGCGAGGCGCTGACCGAGCGCGACCTGCTGATCCAGGACCTCGCACCGCACCTGGTCAAGCCCGTCCCGTTCCTGTACCCGCTGGAGCACCGGGTCTGGGAGCGCGCCTACGTCGGCGCCGGCATCGCGCTGTACGACACCCTCGCGAGCGTGAACGGCCGCAAGCGCGCCATGCCGCTGCACCAGCACGTCACCCGCAAGGGCCTGGAGCGCAAGTTCCCCGACCTGCGGCACGACGCGGCGGTCGGCGCGGTCCAGTACTGGGACGCGAACGTCGACGACGCGCGCCTGGTGTCGACCCTGATCCGCACGGCGGCGTCCTACGGCGCGCACGCGGCGTCCCGCACCCAGGTCGTCGCCCTGACCACGACCTCGGGCGGCGCGGTCACCGGTGCGGAGCTGGTGGACCTGGAGTCGGGCGAGCGGTTCACGGTGCGGGCGCGGCACGTCATCAACGCCACCGGCGTCTGGACCGAGCAGACCGAGTCGCTCGCCGGCACCGAGGGCGGCCTGCGGGTGCTGGCCTCCAAGGGCATCCACATCGTCGTGCCGCGGGACCGGATCGCCGGGAACGTCGGCCTGATCCTGCAGACCGAGAAGTCCGTCCTGTTCGTCATCCCGTGGTCCCGCTACTGGGTGATCGGCACCACCGACACCCCGTTCGAGCAGGAGCTCACCCACCCGGTGGCCACGAGCGCGGACATCGACTACGTGATCGAGCACGCCAACACGGTGCTCGCCCGGCCGATCAGCCGCGAGGACGTCATCGGCACCTGGGCCGGCCTGCGACCGCTGCTGCAGCCGGGCACCAAGGAGGGCACCTCGTCCGCCAAGGTCTCCCGGGAGCACACCGTGGCCTCCCCGACCCCGGGCCTGACGGTCATCGCCGGTGGCAAGCTGACCACCTACCGGGTGATGGCCAAGGACGCGGTCGACTTCGCGATCGGCTCGCGCGCCACCACGCTGCCCTCGATCACCGAGCGCGTCCCGCTGGTCGGCGCCGAGGGCCTCGAGGTCGTGCAGCGCCAGTCCCGCGACACCGCGCAGCGCTACGGCTGGGACCGCGGCCGGATGGACCACCTGCTGCACCGCTACGGCTCCCTGGTCCACGAGCTGCTCGACCTGATCGAGGCCGAGCCGGCGCTCGCCGAGCCGCTGGAGCACGCCCCCGCCTACATCGGCGCCGAGATCGTGTACGCGGTCACCCACGAGGGCGCCCTGCACCTCGACGACGTCCTCATGCACCGCACCCGCCTGAACTACGAGCAGGCGGACAAGGGCGTCGGCGCCCTGGACGAGATCGCCGACCTCGTCGCCCCGCGCCTCGGCTGGGACGACGCGACCCGCGCCCGGGAGATCGGCGCGTACCGCGCCCGCGCGGAGGCCGAGCAGGCCGCCGCGCAGGAGCCCGACGACGAGACCGCCCAGGCCGCGCGCGCCCGCGCCGAGGACCTCGCACCCCTGCTGCCGCTCGACACCGAGCGGGAGCACCCCGTCCGTCCCGGGCACAAGCCCGGTTCGTCCGAGCAGACCCCTGCCGCAAACCCCCCGGCAGGGACATGATCGGGTAGTCACCCGCTCCACCCGCGGTCCCCCGGCCGCACTCCGGTCCGCCGGAGCCCCGAGACATCGACAACGACGTCCGTCTACGAAAGAGGTCGACAGTGGAGTCCATCACCATCGGAGACGCCATGCTCTCCGAGTTCCTCGGCACTGCCGTCCTGCTCCTCCTGGGTGCAGGCGTCGTCGCCAACGTGATCCTGCCGAAGACGAAGGGGTTCGGCGGCGGCTGGCTCCTCATCAACTTCGGGTGGGGCCTCGGTGTCTTCACCGCCGTCTACGTCGCCTTCAAGTCCGGCGCGCACCTCATCCCC
>DAMBCY010000170.1:0-7983 GCA_032056255.1 Cellulomonas sp.
CCCCGGGGAGAGCGTCAACTCCGTGCGCCGTGACCCGGGTCACCCGCGTCATCGTGCGGATCCGCAGGTCGCAGGGCCGCGACGGGTCGGCGCGGACCGGCTCCGGACACCGCGGGGCCCGGCCGGCCGTGGCGGTCGGCCGGGCCCCCGAGGTGCTCCGGTGCGCGGTGCCCGTTCAGTACAGCGCGCTCGCCAGCGCCCGACGGGCCGCCGCGACCCGCGGGTCGTCGGACCCCACCACGTCGAAGAGCTCCACCAGGCGGACGCGGACCCGCTCGCGCTCCGGGCCGGCGGTGACGCGGACCGTGTCGACCAGCCGGGCGAAGGCGTCCTCGACCTGCCCGCCGAGCACGTCGACATCCGCGACCGCGAGCTGCGCGTCGACGTCCGCCGGGTTCGCCGCCGCCGCACCGCGCACCGCGGCGAGGTCGACGTCGCGGGTCCGGGTGAGCAGCCCCACCTGCGCGAGACCGGCACGAGCCATGTCGTCGCGCGGGTTCTCCCGCAGCGCCTGCTCGTACGCCGCCGCCGCGGCGGGGAGGTCGTCCCGGTCGATCGCGTCGTAGGCGGCCTGGTGCAGCGGGGGCAGCGGCGGCTCCTCGGGCTCGGGCTCCGGCTCGGGCGCACCGTCACGCGCGGGCACCACCCCCGTGACGCCGTTGGCCGCTGCGGCCTCGAGCACCTGGTCGAGCACGCCGCGGATCTGGTCGAGCTCGGGCACCCCCTGGAACAGCGGCAGGGGCTGCCCCGCGAGCACCGCGACGACCGAGGGAACCGACTGCGCCTGGAAGGCCGCCGCGACCTGGGGGTTGGCCTCGGAGTCGATCCGGGCGAGCAGCAGCCGACCGCCGTACTGGTCCGCCAGCGTGCCCAGGTCCCGCGCGAGGTTGATGCTCGCCTCGCTCCACGAGGCCCACAGGAGCACCACCACCGGGTGCTGGGTCGAGGACTGCACGAGCGCCGCGAAGCCCTCGGTGTCGACGTCGACCACGTAGGCGCCGGGGGTCGGCAGGCCGCCGGGGGTGCCGGGCGCCGGGGTCGCCGGGCGCCCGAGGCCCGACAGGTCGACCGCGCCGCGCACGTCGAGGCGCGGCTGGGGGGCCGGGTTCTGGCTCATGCTGCTGTGCTCCTGCTCTCGCGTGGACTCACGATGTCACGTCCGGTGCCGGGCCGAGGGGTCGGCCGGACGGCTGTCGGGGTTGCTCGCCGGTCACTCGCCCGTCACCGACGTCCGGGCGTGCTCGGCGGCGAGGACCTGCACCTGCTCGGCACCTCCCGCCGGGGGCACGTACAGCGCGACCACGTCGGTCCAGGTGCGCACGAGGTTGCTCGTCACGCTGTCCTTGCCGGCGAGCGCCGCGTCGAACGGGTCGCTCAGCGTGATGCTCCCCTGGCTGAGCGTGATCGTCGTGACCGTGCTGAGCTCCCCGACGACGATCGCGCCGCCGTCCGCGGTCTGCAACGCCGTCACCTCCCCGTCGACGGGGGCGACGGTCTCCGCCACGGTCGCGACCTCCTGGAGGCTCGCCGTCGTCTGCCCGCGGGCGTCGTGCAGCGCGGTCTGGAAGAAGTCCGCCGGGAACGTCGCCGCGTGGGGGGACGCGTCACCGTTGGTCAGCACGTCGGCGTACTGCGCCAGCGCCTCCGTCGGCGACATCAGCAACGAGGAGTCGTCCGGGGCGACCGGGGCGCTGCCGACCTCGGGCTCGGCCGTGGCGGGCATCTGCACGGAGGGCCCGAGGCGGGCCCAGCCCCACAGCCGGTACGGCTCGCGGGGCGCGGACTGCTCCAGCACGAGCAGGAGCGGCGCCTGCAGGTCGTCGGGCTGCACCGTCACGACCATCTGGGTGCGCGGCCAGCTGGTCGAGTTCGGCACGATCGTCGTCTGCGCGTCCATCGGCAACGTGACCGGCGGACGCTCGCCGGCCGTCGCCGTCGCCCGGACGTACTCGGCGGTGCGGATCGCGAGCGCGGGGCCCTCCAGCCGCGCGGGCAGGCCGGCGGCGTCAAGCGCGGCGTCCCCGGTGGCCAGGACGTCGCCGATCTGGTCGAGGACGTCGGTGGACTGCACCACCGTCAGCGCGGGCGGCGGCACGGCGGGGACAGCGTCGGGGGCCGGCTCCGGGACCGGGGTGGCGCACGCCGCGAGGCCGAGGGCCACGAGGGCGGCGAACGCCCCGCCCGCGAGCCGGCGGCGGGCGGCGGACGTGCCCGGACGACGGTCGGCGGACGTGCCCGGTCGACGGGCGGGACCTGCGGATCGTGCGGTCATCGGCCCTCCTCCGTCCCGTGCTGCTCGTCGTCGTCCGTGCTGCCGCCGTCCGTGGCGCCGGCAGCGTCGGACGGGAAGCCCCACATCCGGCGCCACGCGTCGGCCCGCTGCGCCTGCGCCGCCGGGTCGTCGTCCCCGGCCGGCGTCCCCCCGAGGGGGGCGGGCGTGGTCGGTGGCACGGCCGCGCGGCCGGCACCGGCGGGCGCACCCGGGACCGGCGACCACGAGGTCGCGGAGCCGGTCTCGGGGCCGGTCGCGGCGGGCACCTCCGGAGTGCCGGGCGCCGACGGGGGCACCGCGGGACCAGCCGCAGGCTCGGGCCGCGAGCGCCGCCACGGCAGGCGGGCCGTCACGCCGCGCGGACGGTCCGGGGCGGCGGGCTCCTGCGCCCCACGGCCGGGCGCGGTGCCGGCCGTGGTGCCGGGCTCGGTGCCGGCCGCGTCCGGGGGCGCGGCGTCCCCGGTCGCCGCAGCGGCCTGCTCGCGGGTCGCGGCCGCGGGCCGGTCGCTCGTCGCCTCGGAGGCAGCGGGCTCGGCGGTGCGGGCACCGTCCGGCCGCGCCGCGGACCCCGGGCGGCGGCCCGTCGAGGACGGCGTGACGACGGCCGGTGCCGGCGCGGACGGCTGCGGGGGTGCCCCGGCCTCCGGAGCGGTGCCCCCGGCGGCGGGCGTGCTCCCCGACGCCGTCGAGGCCGCACCCGTCGCCGTCGGGACCGCCCCGGTCACCGCCGGGACCGCGCCCGTGACGGCCGGGATCGCCCCCGTCACCGTCGGGACCGCGCCGGTGGCGTTCCGGCGCCCGCGCCGTCGTGCGGCCGCCGCCGCGGCGGCGGCCTCCGCCTCGGCCTCGCGGATCTGCCGGCGGGTGAGCGGTGCACCGGTGGCGCTGATCGTCCCGACGGGCACCGCACCGGTCGGGGTGCCGGCCGGTGCGGGAGCGCCGGGCCCCGCATCCGTGCCGGGCGCGGGGACGACGGCGAGCTGCCCCGTGGTGACGGAGTGCCACCCGGTGTCGGGACCCTCGCGGCGACGACGCAGGATGCGGACGAGCAGGATCGCCGCGGCGGCGAGCAGCAGGACGCCGAGGGCGACGCCCGGCCACAGCCACGGGGTGGTCACGGTCTGCGGCCAGGACAGGTCGAGCACCGGCGCCGTGTCGCCGAGGCTGACGGCGAGCAGCGACCAGCGCCCGTCCTGGGCGGGCCACTCGAGGGTGGCGCTGCCGTCCCCGGTCACCTCGACGACCCACATGTCGTTGCCGGTGGGGTCCGCGGCGGTCGCCCCCGCCTCGTCGCCGGCCGCACCGCTCGGGGACGGGCTGGGCGACGGCCCGGGCGTGGTGCTCGCGCTCGGCGAGGCCGTCGGCTCCGGTGCCGCCACCGCGGTGGTGCTGAGCGTGTGCCAGTCGGACAGACCGGTGACGCGGACGTACGGGTCGCTGCCGACCCACGCGGTGACGTCGGTGTCGCGGCCGAGCGCGAGGACGACGGGCGCCCCCTCGGCCCGCACGGTGACGGTGACCGGGTCCCCCGCGAGCTCGAGCACGCCGGGGTCGGTGACGAGGGTGCGGGTGCCACCGCCGGGAGCCGCCGTCGCGACCAGGGGGTCGTCGGCCCGCCAGGCCGTGGCCGAGGCGACGCCGAGACCGATGGCGGCGAGGCCCAGCACGGCGAGCACGGCGGCGATCAGTCGCTGGAGCACGCATCTTCCTCTCGAACGTGACGGCCCAGGATAGGCGAGGGACCTCGGTGGCAGGTCAAGTCGGGCCGGGAGACCCTGTACCCGCGGTGCCGCGGACGGGGCGGGCGAGGGGTGCACCGCGCCGGGTTCATCCCGATACCCTGGACGACGGACGCGGGGCCGACCGACGCCCCGAGCCTCCCGCCCGGAGGCAGTCCCCACAAGCGCTCGCGCGCTCCCGCAGGAGGAACTTCGTGGCAGACGACCGTACGCCCTTCCCGGTGGTCAACTTCCGCGGCTACGACCGCGCCCCCGTCGACAACCGCATGGACGAGCTCGAGCGCGCGCTGACCGACGCCCGGAGCCAGGTGGCGTCGCTCGACGAGCGCGTGATGCAGATCTCCGGCGAGCTGTCCGAGGCGCACCGGCAGCTGCGCGAGGCCGAGCGGCCGACCTACTCCGGCCTGGGCTCCCGCATCGAGATGCTGCTGCGCTCCGCCGAGGAGCAGTCCTCGGACGTCGTGCAGCAGGCGAACGCCCAGGCGTCGGACGCCCTCGCCCGCGCCCGGCTCTCGGCCGGCCAGCTGCGGGCCCGCGCGGAGAACGAGGTCGCGGAGATGCTGGCGACCGCCCGTCGCGAGGCGACCGAGGAGCGCTCGACCGCGCACACCGAGGCGGAGAGCGTGCTCACGGCGGCGCAGCGCCGTGCGGAGGAGCTCGTCGGCTCCGCCGAGCGCGAGGCCGCGCGCATCCAGACCGCGATCCAGACCGAGGAGAGCGAGCGCCGGGCGACGCTCGAGCGCGAGCTCGGCACCCTGCGGGCGACGGTCGAGCGCGAGACGACCGAGCTGCGGGTCAGCACCGAGCGGTCCACCGGGGAGCTGCGGGCCACCACGGAGTCCGAGACCACGACGATGCGGGCCGAGGCCGAGCGGTACGACCAGGACCTGCGCCAGCGCGCGGACGCCGACACCACGGCGCTGCGCCAGCGCGTCACCGCCGAGCTCGCCGAGCTGCGCACCGAGGCCGAGCGCTGGTCGGCGATGCAGCGCTCGCTCGCCGCGACCGAGATCGCCGACGCGCGCCAGGCGTCCGGCGAGGAGATCACCGCCCTGCGGTCCGAGGCCCAGACGCACGCCGACCAGGTGCGCTCCGCCGCCGAGCGCGCGGCGGCCGAGCTCCAGCAGCGCGTGACCGCCGAGACCGCCGCCCTGCGGACGGAGGCCGAGCAGTACTCCGGCTTCGTGCGCGCGACGGCCGACCGCGAGACCGGTGAGCTGCGCGCCGCCGTCGCCGACGAGGTCGCGGCCGCGCGTCAGGAGGCGGAGCAGGCCCTCGGCGCCGAGCGCGCGGAGGCCGAGCAGTACGCCACCGAGCTGCGGGCGACCGCCGAGCGCGAGACGACGGGCCTGCGGGAGCGCACCGAGCACGAGGTCGCGACGCTGCGTGCCCTGGCCGAGCGCGAGACCACCGAGCTGCGCGAGACCACCGAGCGCGACGTCGCGGAGCTGCGCGAGCGTACGGACCGCGAGGTCGCCGAGCTGCGCGAGGCGACCCGCCTCGAGGCCGAGCGGCTGGTCACCGAGGCGTCGCGCACCGCCGACGAGCTGCGTGGCCGGGCCCGGACCGACTCCGACGCGATGCTCGCGCAGGCCCGCCAGGCGCTCGCCGACGCGGAGCTGTCGATCGCCGCGCAGCGCGAGGCCGCCGAGCGCGCCGACGCCGAGCGGCACGCCACCGCGCGCGCCGAGACCGAGAAGCTGGTCGCCGACGCCGAGGCCCACGCCGCGGATGCCGAGCAGCGCGTGGCCAAGGCCCTGGAGCAGGCGGAGAAGATCCGGGTCGACTCGCAGAACCACTCCAAGGAGCTGCTGTCGAACGCCCGCCTGAACGCGGACCGCGTGGTCGCCGAGGCGCGGGAGCACGCCGAGAAGACGCTCTCCGAGGCGATGTCCGAGGCGGAGCGCGAGCGCACGACCGCCCAGCGCCAGGTCGAGGACCTCAACCGGCAGCGCGAGTCGATCACGTCGTACCTGGACGAGCTGCGCAACCTGCTCGGCCACGACCCGGTGCCGAACCGCACGACGCTCGAGCGGGCGGACGCGGCGCAGGCGCAGTTCGACGCCAAGCAGGCCGGTGCCCGGCCCGCCGCACGCCCGGCGCGCGGCAAGGGCCGCCCCGCCCCGGTCTCCGCCGCGGCCGCCGCCCCGGCCCCCGCGGAGAAGGCGGCGCCTGCGGCGGGCTCGGCGGAGAAGACGGGGTCCGCGGAGACGACGGAGCCTGCTGCGCAGGGGGACCCGGCAGAGAAGGCGCCGACGGAGACCGCCGCGGCCGGCGAGACCACCACGGATGAGCAGCCCGCCGCCGCGGCCGACGACACGGTCGCCACGGGCACCGAGGCCGGCGACGCACCGGCCGAGCGCACGACGGACGAGGGCGGCGACCGGACCGCGGATGCCGAGGGCGACGCCGTTCCCGCGTCGGACGAGGCGGCAGCCGCGTCGGACGAGGCGGCAGCCGCGTCGGACGAGACGGCAGCCGTTTCGGACGAGGCGGCAGCCGCGCCCGCCGACCGGTGACGGGCACGCCCGGCGACCCGGACCCCGGGGCCGACTGGCGCTCGCGCCGCCGCGAGGCCGCCGACGCGCACGAGGCCGCGCTCCGGGCACGCCGGCAGGCCGAGTCGGCGCGCGCCCGCGAGCTCATCGCGCAGTTCGTCCTCCAGGCCACCGCCCGCGGCGTCGCGCCGGAACCGCTGCACGCGCAGGGCTACGGCGGGCGCGGCCGGTACCGCACGCCGCTGCGGGGCTGGTACCTCCGCCGTGACCGGACGATCGCGATCGGCACGGACGGCGGCTTCTACGTGCTGACGGTGCCGCCGTCCCTGGGCGGCCGGCTGCGCGGCGTGCGCCCCGAGCCGCAGGACCCGCCGCTGGTCCTGGGCGCCGGCGGGAAGGACGGGGAGTCCCTCGACCTGCCCGTCGCCCTCGCGCGCGCCCTCGGCGACGCCTGACGGTCTCGCGCACCGAGGGAGGCACCGACCCGGTGACGGAGGCGTACCCGCAGCACTCCCTCGGTCGGTCGGTGCCACCGACGGCGAGGTGGACGGCGGGGCGGCGTTCAGCCCGCCGTCGTCGCCCGGGCGTGCAGGTCCGCGAGCGCCTCGGCGACGGCGTCGGGGGTCTCGACGGCGGTCAGGTGCCCGGCACCGGGGACGACGACGGGCCGCACGCCGAGCAGGTCGGCGCTGCGCCGGGCCTCCGCGGGCGGCGTCGGGCCGTCCTCCTCGCCGACCAGCACCAGCGCGGGTCCGCGGTAGCCGGCCAGGACGCCGGTGCGGTCCGGCCGGGCGGCCATCGCGCGCTGCGACCACGCGACGCCGGCGGCCGGCTGGGCACCGATCCACGCCTCGACCCGCGCGGGGACGCCGCGGTCGCGGGCGTCGGTCCCGACGAGCGCGGTGGCCATGGGCAGGACCTCGTCGACGGTCCCGGACTCCTCGACCGCGGCGGCGACGCGCAGCCGGTTGGCGTGGGCGTCGGCGCCGTCGGCGGTGGCCTTGGTGTCGAGCAGCCCGAGGCCCACGACGAGATCGGGGTGCCGCTCCACGAGGGCCAGGGCGACGTAGCCGCCCATCGACAGCCCGGCCACGACGGCACGGTGCTGCCCGTCCTGCGCGAGCACGGCGGCGACGGCATCGGCCGAGGACTCGAGGGCGGGCTCCGGCAGCGGGACCCCCTGCGCGGCACCGAGCCCGGGCAGGTCGACGGCGAGGACCGGCAGCCCGTCCGGCAGCGCCGCGGCGACGTCGGCCCACATCCGGGAGTCGAGCGGGAAGGCGTGCAGCAGCACCAGCGGCACCCCGGTCCCGGGGCGCAGGGCGTGCAGCACCGCGGTGGCGTGCGGGCGTCCGGTCATGCGTCCTCCCCGGCGGTCGTGCGGTCCGCCTGCTCGACGGGCCCGTCCCAGGTGGTCGGCAGCGGGCCGGCGAACCCGGGCCTGACGTGCGTGACGATCTCGTCGAGGACCCGG
>DAMBCY010000171.1:0-7967 GCA_032056255.1 Cellulomonas sp.
GCCGCCCGCCCCACCGACGACGACCACGACCGCCCCGGCGCCGACCGCCCCCGCGACCAGCGCCCGCGTCGACGGTCGCTCGCGCACCATCGGCCAGGCGAGCAGCGTCAGCGCGAGCGGGCTGAGCGCCATGACGGACGACGCGACGTTGCTCGGCAGCAGCTGCGCGGAGGCGTAGACCAGGGCGAAGAACCCGGCGACGTTGAGCACGCCGAGCACGGCCGCCCTGCCCCGCTGCCGCGGGCCGCGGGGCAGTCGGCGGGCCAGCGCGAGCAGCACGAGCCCGGCGGGGAGCGCCCGCAGCGCGGAACCCCACAGCAGCGCGTCCGGCGGGAGCAGCTGCCGGGTGACGACGTAGTTCGCGCCCCACGCGACCGGGGCGACGGCCGTGACCGCGAGCCACCGGCGATTAGCTTCCACGGAAGCGACTATATCTTCCATGGAAGATAGAGTCGCGCCATGTCCTCCGTCCCCCCGTCCGACAGGGTCGCCGAGATCCAGGCGCAGTGGCGCCGCGAGCGGCCCGACCTCGACGTCTCCCCGCAGGGCGTCCTGGGCCGGCTGCACCGGCTGGCGGACCTGCTGCGCGCGGAGCTGGTCACCGTCTACCAGCGGTTCGGGCTCGGCGAGGGCGAGTTCGACGTGCTCGCGGCGCTGCGCCGGCAGGGCGAGCCGTACGCGCTCGCACCCGGGGCGCTCGCCCGGCACACGATGGTCACGACCGGCGCGATGACCAAGCGGGTCGACCGGCTCGAGGCCGCCGGGCTGGTCGAGCGCAGCGCGAGCGCCGTGGACGGGCGCGGCCGGGTCGTCCGGCTCACCCCCGCCGGGACCGAGCTGATCGACGAGGCGTTCGCGGCGCACATGCGCAACGAGCAGCGCCTCGTCGCGGCGCTCGCGCCGGGGGACCGGGACCAGCTGGAGCGGCTGCTGACGACCTGGCTGGCCGCGACCGAGGACCCCGCCTAGCACCCCCGGGCCCGGGGGCGCGGACGACGTCGGTGCGCACGGAGCGCGTCCCCGCAGGTCAGGACGGCGGTTCTCCTCAGTTCGGCAACCGGTTGCCGATGGGAAGACGGGCGTCGAGGGGGCGTGCCCGGACCGCTCCACCGCCTCGAGAGGGAACCTGCGTGCTACGACCGACCCGGATCCTGCTGCGCGACGGCGAGACCCGCGCCCTGCTGCGCGCCGTCGACCTGCGGGGCCACACCGTGCGCATCGAGGGCACCGCGGCGAGCCTGCGGGTCGAGGACGTCACGACCGAGACGCTGCTGGTCGACGCGCCCATGGCGCTGCTGGAGCTGATCGACGGCGAGTCGATCCACTACTCCGGCGCGGGCCGGGTGCTCGACCAGCGGGAGCTGCGCCACCTCCGGATCACGCTGGAGTTCTCCGACGTCACCACCCGGCCGGCGCCCCGCACCCCGCGCTGACGTCAGGCCTCCGCCGCGAGGCGGGCGAGCCAGACGCGCAGGAGGGCGGACTCCTCGGGGCGCAGCGCCCCGGCGGCGGGGTCGAGCGCGAGCCGGGCGTCGAGCCGGGTCGCGGCGGCGGCGAGCGGGCTCGCCTCGGGGACGGGCGGCGCGTCCACGAGCACGGAGCGGAACACCACGTCCCGCATCGCACCGGACAGCGCCGGGTCGCCGAACACATCCGGCCGGGCGATGCGGTTCAGGGCGAGCCCGACGTTGGCGGACAGGATGACGGTCGCCGCGGTGTCCACGTCCAGCCGGAGCACGCCCGCCGCGGCCGCGCGCCGCAGCGCCTCGCGGAGCAGCTCGAGGACGCCGTCGCGCGCCGACCCCGACGCCCAGGGCCGGGGCGCGAACATCAGCCGGTAGAGCGCGGGGTGCCCGGCGGCGAACGCCATGTGGTCCGCCCAGCCGGCGTGCAGGTCGGCGACCGCGTCCTGGGTGACCGCCAGGGCCGCCTTCTGCGCGGCGTAGCGCTCGAGCCCGCGCTCCGCGAGCGCGTCGAGCAGCCCGCGCTTGTCGCCGAACACGCGGTACAGGACGGGCTGCGTGACCCCGACCTCCTCGCAGACGGCACGGGTGGCGATCTCGCCGTCCGGGGCGGCGGCGAGCTGGCGCTCCGCGGCGTCGAGCAGGGCGGTGCGCGGGTCGGCGAGCGGATCCATCCCCCGATGCTAGCGCACTTGCTATCGATGATATTGGCGGGTACGGTGGCGGAGTAGCAGCGATATGACCCACCGATACCAAGGATATGCCATGGCCGACCAGACCCTCCCCGCCGCCCCCTCCACCCCGCGCGTCGCCGTCGTCACCGGCGGGTCGCGCGGCATCGGGGCCGCGATCGCCACCCGCCTCGCCGCCGACGGGTTCGCCGTCGTGGTCGGGTACGCCGGCAACGCCACCGCCGCGCAGGACGTCGTCGACCGGATCGGTGCCGCCGGCGGCACCGCGCTGGCGGTGTCCGCCGACGTCGCGGACGACACCGCCGTCGCCGGGATGTTCGCCCGGGCCGTCGAGGCGTTCGGCGGCGTGGACGTCGTGGTGAACTCCGCCGGCCGGATGGACCTCGCCACGGTCGCCGACCTCGACCTCGCCGTGCTCGACCGGATGCACCGCACGAACATCCGCGGGTTCTTCGTGGTCGCGCAGCAGGCGGCCCGGCACCTGCGCCCGGGCGGCGCGTTCGTGGGGCTGTCGACCTCGGTCGTCGGGACCCAGCTGCCGACCTACGCGGCGTACACGGCGAGCAAGGGGGCGGTGGAGGCCGCGACGCTGATCCTCGCGCGCGAGCTGCGCGGGCGGGACGTCACCGTCAACGCCGTCGCCCCCGGGCCGACCGCGACCGAGCTGTTCCTCACCGGCAAGTCCGACGAGCAGGTCGCCGCGCTGGCCGCCGTGCCGCCGCTGGAGCGCCTCGGGCAGCCGGAGGACGTCGCCGAGGTCGTCGCGTTCCTCGCGAGCCCCGCGGGCCACTGGGTCAACGGCCAGGTCGTCCGCGCGAACGGCGGCATGGTCTGACGGGCGTGCGGCCGCCGGCCCCTCCGGGTCGACGGCCGCACGCGGGTGTCACTCGACGGTGACCGCCATCGGGGTCACGTGGAACGCGTTGCAGGGGTTGTGCTCCTCGGGGCAGTTCGAGAAGCCCACGTACACGTCGTCCAGCACCTCCAGCACGATCTCGTCGCCCGCCGAGGTGGTCGGCTCGACGATCTCCATCCGGCCGTCGGGGTGGTGCAGGATGTTCATGAACAGCGAGATGCACTGGTCCGGGTTGATGGCCGTGACGTCCAGCCCCAGCTCCTCCCAGTCCCCGATCAGGTTGTCCAGGCAGCCCCAGGTCTCCTCGACGCCGTACCGGATCGAGTTCGAGTACTTCGTGCAGTAGCCGCCGGTCATGTTGTGCGTGCCGTTGTCGTCGCGGACCACGCGGAACATCGGACGGCACCGGTCGGAGTAGATCGTGTAGCCCTCCTTGAGGTCCCACTTGCCCGAGGACACCCGGGTGAACATCGCGGACAGCCGCTCGTCCGGCTCGTCGACCATCGAGGCGATGAAGTCCATCACCTGCTGGCCCTCGAGGTCGGTGACCGTCACCCGCTGCCCGGCGCGGAGCTTGAGGGCGAGGCGGCCCTTCGGCGGCAGGACGGTGCGCCCGGGCGCGGCCCAGTCGACGGTGGTGGTGGTGCTCATGTGCGGTCCTTTCGAGTGGGGGGAGGGTGCCGACGGCTCACGCGGCGCCGTAGCCGCCGCCGCCGGGCGTGCGCAGCAGGATCCGGGAGCCGGGGGCGAGCGCGGTGCGGCCCTTGGGCTCGCTCACGTCGACGTCGTCGACGCGCAGCAGCCCGGTGGCGCCGTCGGCCCCGCCGGCCAGGCCGGGCGCCGCGTGCTCGATGCGCTCGGTGAGGAAGATGATGTCCAGCGGCTCGTCGTGCACCGAGCGGAGCACGACCTCCTGGCCCTCGCCGCCGCGCCAGCGCCCGGCGCCGCCGGAGCCCTGCACGATGCGCTTGGCCTCCACCAGCACCGGCACCTGGGACTCGACGACCTCGACCGGGGTGTTCGAGACGTTCGACGGGGTGGACAGGGTGGCGTAGCCGTCCTGGCCCTCGGACGCGCCCTGCCCGCCGTTGAAGCAGAGCAGCGACGCGAACGCGCCCTCGTCGCCCTCGCCCCGGATGCCGACCACCCAGAACGGGGTGCCCGCGGCGGCCTGCACCCGGGAGGGCAGCGGGCCGAGCAGGGCGCGGGACAGCACCGACGGGATGGCGTGCGCGGGGAAGTTCGCCGACACCGCCGCGGTCTTCGTGGGCTTGAGCAGCGAGCCCTCGGGGACCGTGATGGTGATCGGCCGCAGCGCGCCCTCGTTGTTCGGCACGTCGGGGGCGAGCAGGCAGGCCAGCCCGTACCGGGTGTACCCGTACGTCGGCGACGCGGAGTTGATGCCGAACCGCGACTGCGCGGAGGTGCCGGCGTAGTCCACGGTCATCTCGTCGCCCAGGACGTCCACGGTGACGTGGATGGTCTTGGGCTCCTCGAACCCGTCGAGGTCGATCGACGCCGTGTACCGGCCGTCCGGGATGTCCGCGATGGACCGCCGGACCGCGCGCTCGGTCGCCCCGCAGATGTGCTCGGCGGCCTCGCGCAGGTCCAGGTCGGGGTCGGCGTCGAGCATGGCCTGCAGCCGCCGCTCCCCCAGGTTGTTCGCCGCGATCAGGGCGTCGACGTCGCCGAGCACCTGGCCCGGCACCCGGACGTTGCGGGCCAGGATCGTCCGGACCAGCTGGTTCGGCAGCCCGCCCTCGACGAGCTTCACCGGCGGCAGGCAGAAGCCCTCCTCGTAGACGTCCTGCGCGAACGCGCCCTCGGACGTGCCGCCGATGTCGGACAGGTGGCAGATGCTCGCGACGTAGGCCACGATCTCGCCGTCCCGGAACACCGGGGTGACGGCCGTGAGGTCGGGCAGGTGGGTGTTGCCGAACCACGGGTCGTTGGTGGCGAGCACGTCGCCCGGCCGCAGGTTCTCCTTGCCGAACGCCTCGACCATCGCGGTCGCGGTGCCCGCGACGGTCCCGGTGAACACGGGCACCGAGCGGCCGTACTCGACCAGCAGGGTGCCGTCGGCCGTGAGCACGGCGCAGGCCAGGTCGTTGGACTCCCGGACCACGGACGAGAAGGCGGTGCGCAGCAGCACCGCGGCCATCTCGTCCGCGACCGAGATGAGCCGCTGCCACACGATCTGCAGCGATGCGGCGTCCCAGGTGGTGGTGGTCGTCGTCATGGTGGTTCCTCCTCAGGCCTCAGAACTCGGGCTGGTCGGACGGGACCGCCTCGGGGAGCAGCCGGCGGAGCAGCTGGTCGTCGAGGAGGATCTGGTGGGCGATGGCGACGAGCTCGCGCTCGCCGGGGGCGGTGTCGCTGAAGTCCTGCGCCGCGTTCCCGGACTTCAGGTAGACGGGCGCGGCGACCCGGACGAGCTCCGGCACGTCGTAGGACCGCACGAAGCCGCCGGTCTGGCGCGGGTTGTCGGTGTGCAGGTCGAGCGCCACGTCCGTGGCGGCGCGCACGGCGGCGACCATCCGGACGTCGAGGTCGCGCTGCAGGTTCACCGAGTCGGCGCCGGCCTGCGCGAGCAGCAGGGCGTGCGCCGGGTTGCCGGCCCCCATGTTGGACGACGCCTTGAGCCGCAGGTCCGCGGGCAGCGCGCCGGACGCGCGCAGCCGGTCGAGGACGAGCAGCAGCCCCTCGTCGAACACGAGGAAGCCCCGCACGCCGAGGTCGACGGCGTGCGCGACGTCGTCCAGCCCCTGCGCCAGGTGGTCGGCGCCGCGCAGCCGGTACGCGCTGGCGGCGGCGACGGCCCCGGACGCGAGCTTCTGCGCGCCGAGGTCGTACGTGCCGCGCGGCCCGACGGCCATCCGCAGCTGCACGCCCAGGTCACGGGCGACCGCGACCAGCTCGGTGACCTGCGCGTCCAGGTAGCGCATGGTGCCGACCGTGTTGGTGACCTGGTGCAGCCGGACCCCGCCGGCGGCGAGCAGCGCGTGCAGCCGGGCCGTGGCCGGCGCGTCGAACGCCCCGGCGACCTCCCACTTGTAGCGCCCGCCGTCGGCGAACCGGCCGGCCGAGGTGGCGGGCTCGGCGGGGTCGGAACCGGGCAGCCCCAGCCCGGTCAGCCAGGCGCGGGCGCGGTCGAGGCTCATGCGCCCACCTCCACCAGCGGCGCCTGGACGTCGGCCAGGGCGATGCGGATGTGCAGGTTGCCGTCGGCGTCGACGGTCGCGACGTCCTCGGGGCCGATCACCGCGGTGGACTCGGGCAGCTGCATGATGGCCGGGCCGGTGACGGAGAAGCCGGGCTGGAGCTCCAGCATCCGCAGCACCGGCGCGGGGACCGGGCCGGTCTCCGGGAACCAGACCGTGCGGGTGCGGGGAGCGGCCGGGCCGTCGGCGGCGGGCGGCACGGTGCGCACCAGCTCGGGCTGCTCGAACTCCCCGAACACCCGGACCCGCCAGGTCACGACCTCGGCGCGGGTGTAGTCCGGGCGCACGCCGTAGACCCGCGCGTACTCGGTGCCGAACTTCGCCAGGTACTCCACGGGGCCGTCGTCCTCGTCGACCGCGACCTCGATCTCGAAGCCCTGGCCGACGAACCGCATGTCGACGAACCGCTCCACCCGGTCGACCGGCTGCGCCAGCTCCTCGGCGGCCTGCGCCACGAGCGCGCCGTACACGTCGGCCACCGCGTCCGGCTGCCAGGCGGCGAGCTCGGTCAGGTGGGTGCGGGAGGTCTCGACCATCGGCGGGGCGACCAGCAGCCCGGTCGCCGACAGCACGCCCGCGGCGGACGGGATGACGACCTCGCGCAGCCCGAGCGTCCGGGCGACCCGCGCGGCGTGCAGCGGGGCGGCGCCCCCGAACGCGAGCATCGTGAACGTCCGGGGGTCGTGCCCGCGCTCGGTGGCGTGCACCTGCATGGCCAGGGCCATGTGCTCGTCGACCACGCGGACCACGCCCGCGGCGGCGGCGAGCGGGTCGCCGCCGAACGCCTCGCCGAGGTGCTCGACCATCGCCCGCCGGGACGCCTCGACGTCCAGCGACATCCGCCCGCCGAGGAAGTAGTCCGGGTCGAGGTAGCCCAGCACGATGTCCGCGTCGGTGACCGTCGGCCGGTCGCCGCCGAGGCCGTAGCCCGCCGGTCCGGGCCGGGAGCCCGCGGAGTGCGGGCCGACCTTGAGCAGCCCGAGGTCGTCCAGCGCGGCGATGGAGCCGCCGCCCGCACCGATCTCGATCATGTCGACCACCGGCATGCTCACCGGCAGGCCCGAGCCCGCCTTCAGCCGGTGCACGCGTCCGACCTCGAACCCGTTGTGCACCGTGGGGCGACCGTCCTCGACCAGGCAGACCTTGGCGGTGGTGCCGCCCATGTCGAACGCGATCAGCCGGTCCAGGCCGAGCCGCCGCCCGACGTACGCCGCGCCGATCGCGCCGGCCGCCGGGCCGGACTCGAGCAGCCGCAGCGGGAACTCGCGCGCCGTCGGGGTGGAGATGACGCCGCCGTTCGACTGCATGAGCACCAGGGGCTGGTCGATGCCGAGGTTGCCGACGGCGCGCTCGATGTCCGCGAAGTGCTCCCCCGCGACCGGGCGGACGTAGGCGTTCGCCAGGGTGGTCACGGTGCGCTCGAACTCGCGGATGACCGGGACCAGGTGCCCGGACAGCGTGACCGGGACGCCCGGCAGCCGGTCCGCGAGCACCTTGCCGACCGCCTCCTCGTGCGCCGCGCTGGCGTAGGAGTGCAGCAGGCAGACGGCCACCGACTCCACGCCGAGCTCGGCGAGCCGGTCGGCGATCCGCCCGACCTCGTCCAGGTCCAGCGGGGTGGCGACCGAGCCGTCCGCGTACAGCCGCTCGGTCACCTCGAACCGCTGCGCCACGGGCACCAGCGGCTCGGGCAGCTGGAGCTGGGCGTCGTACAGGTCGTACCGCCACTCCCGCC
>DAMBCY010000172.1:0-7955 GCA_032056255.1 Cellulomonas sp.
TGACCCCGGCGGGACGCCGTCCGCCACGGCGCACCCCGGGACGCCGCCGGCGGGCGGGGTCGTCGACTACCAGCTCGGCGGTGGCTACCCCCCGGCCGACGGCGTCGTGGGCGTGGTCCGCGACGTCACGGACGTGCCCGAGCCGGGCCTGTGGTCCGGCTGCTACGTCAACGGCTTCCAGACGCAGCCCGCCGAGCGCGCGACGTGGCTGTCCGAGCACCCCGATCTGGTGCTGCGCGACGACGCCGGTGACCCGGTGATCGACCCGGGCTGGCCGGACGAGCTGCTGCTCGACACCTCGACGGAGGCGAAGCGGGCGGCGCTCGCGGATCTGCTCGGTGCGCAGGTGCGCCGATGCGCCGAGCGCGGGTTCGCGGCGGTCGAGCTCGACAACCTCGACACCTGGACGCGGTCGGACGGGCGGCTGACGGAGGACGACGCGGTGGACTACGCGGCGCGGCTGGTCGCGGTGGCGCACGACGCGGGCCTGGCGGCGGGGCAGAAGAACGCCCCGGACCTGGGCGCGCGCGGCCGGGACGAGGCCGGGTTCGACTTCGCGGTGTCCGAGGAGTGCCTGCGGTACGACGAGTGCGCCGCGTACACCGACGTCTACGGCAGCGCGGTGGTCGACGTCGAGTACGCGGCCGGCCCCGGCGCGCTCGGCGACTGGGACGCCGCCTGCGCCGACCCGTCCCGCCCGGCCTCGGTGGTGCTGCGCGACCTGGACCTGACCACCCCGGCCGACGCGGACCACGTGTTCGCGACCTGCTGACGCGCGACGGCCCCCCGACCCGCGCGGGGTCGAGGGGCCGTCGGGCCGTGCCGGGTCAGCGCGTGGCGCGCACCCGCCGGGCGACGAGCACGAGGCCGCCGCCGAGCAGCAGCATCAGCCAGGCGCCGGTCACGAGCATCCCGGACTGCGCGCCGGTGACCGCGAGGTCCTCGGCCGCCGCTGCCGGGGTGGCCGCCGCGGCCGGGCCGGCCGCGGCGGGGGTCGTGGCCGTCGGCGTCGCGGCGGGGACCGCGAGCTCGACGGCCAGGGTGGCCCACCGGCCGGACGTGCCGCCGGTGGCGATCACGGTGTGCTCGCCCGCCGGCACGTCGGCCGGGATGTCGGCCAGCAGCCGGGCGACGCCGTTCGCGTCCGCCACGGCGGTGCCGAGGAAGACCGGGTCGGAGTGCAGGTAGAACGCGACGGTCTCACCGGGCTCGAAGCCCGCGGCGACGAGCTCCATCTGCTGACCCGGGGCCGTGGCGGCCTCGGGGGTCTCCAGGTGGGCGGTCGGCAGCGCGCCGGACCGGGCCGGCTCCCCGTCCACCACGACCGTGAACGACCGGCTGGCCGCGAACGACTCGGCGGTGGCCGCGACCTCGAGGGTCACCCGGTGGTCGCCGGGGGTCAGCACGGGCAGGACGGCGCCGATGGCGCCGTCGGCCGCGAGCTCGCCCTGGCCGAGCACCGTGCCCCCCTCGCGGAAGACGTAGGTGGTGGGCAGGCGGACGCCGCCGACCGTCACGTCGACGACCGCGGGCGTCGCGACCGGGACGGTGACGGTGCCGGCGAGCTTCACCGTCGGGGTGACCTTGGTGACGGTCACGGTGCCGGTGCCGGACGCCTCAGTGTACGGGTTCGTGATGAGGTCGACGGCGGTGACGGCGTAGTGGTGCGACGAGCCCGGGGTCGGGACGTAGGCGACCGTGGTGTCCCAGGTGCCGACGGCGAGGCTGGAGACCGTGACGGCGGCCGCCCCCGACCCGTCGAGCGCGACGGGGTCGAGGACCACGGGGTCGCCGCCCGCCTGCGGGACGGCGGTGACGACGACCGAGCCGGCCGGGACCGGGGCGCCCTGCGGGCCGGTGACGGTGACCGGGACGACCGCGTCGCGGCCCACGGTGATCGTGGACGAGCCGACCGTGACGGTCGGGGTGGCGACGGCGGGCCAGGCCGATGCGCCGCCCTGGACGGTCTGCTTGCCCGGGGCGGTGACCCAGGCGTGCAGCCGGATCGTCTTGCCCAGGTCGGCACCGGTCGGGGTGTAGGAGGCCCCGGGGACGGAGAACTCGTTGTCGCCGACGTACCACTGGTAGCTGAACGACGCGTCCGAGCCGTAGCCGACCGGGCGCGGGGTGATGGTCTGGCCGAGGACGGCGGTGCGGCCGTCCAGGCCGTCGAGCTCGATCGAGCCCTGCTGGATCGAGCCGAGCGCGACGACGGCGGCCGGGCTGGTCCGGGAGACGGGCGCGAGCGGGGCGCGCGTGCCCGTGACGGTGACCGTGAGCTCCTTGCCCTGGTCGGCCGGGACCGGTACGTAGGTCGGGTCGGTGCCGACCTCGCGGTCCGCGACCTTCCAGGAGTACGACAGCTCGACGCCGGAGGGCGCCCACTCCCCGACGTCGACGGACTGGGGGGCGCCGACGGCGACCCACGTCGAGATGCCGACGCCCTGCGGGGCGGTGATCTCCGAGATCACGCCGACGACCTTCGCGCTGGAGCTCGACCCCTGCGCGGTCTCGGTCTCGGCGAAGCCGGCGGTGAGCGTCTGGGCGGAGCTGACGACGCGCGTGGTCGACGCGGTGCCGTCGACGAGCGGCTGCGTGGCGAAGGGGGTGCCGTCGGCGTAGAAGGTCACCTCACCCGAGCCGGCGCCGGTGACGGTGGCGGTGAGGTCCACCGAGTCGCCGAGGACGACGAGGTCGGACGAGGTCGTGAGCGTGGTGGTGGTCGCGTCCTTGCCGGTCGCGAGCGTGAACGAGCGGTAGGTGTTGCTGAACCACCCGCACTCCACGTAGAGCGTGTAGTCGCCCGGCGTGCGGTCCGCGTACGAGACGGCGAAGGTGCCGGTCGTCTCGTCGAACTCGCCCTGCTGGTAGTCGGTGATCGGGGTCCAGCCCACCACGTCCGGACCCAGCAGGAGCCAGTGCGGCTGGCCGAGCACGCCGTCGTTGTGGCAGGTGAAGTCGTAGGCGACGGTCGCCCCGATCACCTCCACCGCGTCGTCCTGCGGCGCGATGCCCCACGACGCCGCGCTCGCCTGGCTGACGGGGACCATGATCCCCAGGACGGCCAGCACGGCCGTGGCTGCGGCGGGTCGCCGCACGCGGCGCCACCATCCTTCTCGAACTCTCTGCACGGGAACCCCTCGGGTCGACGGGGATCGCCCCCGCATCGGTGTGAACGGGGGTCTGATCGGCGGGCCGTGAGGGGTCATCAGGAAAACTGAGGTCTGGGACCGAAGTCCTAGGTGCTACCACCCGGCGGCTCGCGTGGCAGGGCCGGGGACCCGGTCGTACCGTGGGACGGATGTCCGTCCCGGAGCCGTTCCGACCCGTCGATGCGCGGGTCCTGCGCCGCGGGGACCTCGTGGTCGAGGTCCCCGCGCGGTGCGTGCGCGTGGGCGACCGGCCGGTGCCGCTGACCCGCAGCGAGTTCGAGATCCTCGTCGCCCTCGCGGAGCGCGCCGGTCAGCCGGTGTCCAAGGACGAGCTCGTGCTCGCGGTCTCGTCGCACGGCCCGTACGTCGTGCCGGTGCCCACCGACGCCGACCGGCGCAGCATCGAGGTCCACATGGCGAACCTGCGCCGCAAGCTCGCCGACGAGACCGGCGACCGGTCCGCGATCAGCACGGTCCGGGGCCTCGGCTACCGGCTCGTGCCCGAGGTGCGCCTGCCCGGTCCGCGGGACGGCGACGCGGGCTGAGGCCGTCCGCGCCGGCGCGGACCTCAGCGCGTCGCCTGCGCGAGCGCCTCCCGCAGCCCGTCCGCGTCCAGGTCCGGCCCGTACGCCGGCGTGTCCCGCTGGAACCGCCAGCCCTCCGACAGCGGCCCGGCGTCCACGACGTCGAAGCCCCAGCGGTCGATCAGCCCGGCGACCACCGCCTTCGCCTCGGCGTCGTCGCCCGCGATCGCCAGCGCCCGCCGGCCCGGGGTCCCGGCCGGGGTGCCGCGCGACCCGAGGTCGGCCGAGGTGATGTGGTTGAACGCCTTGACGACGCGCGCACCCTCGAGGTGCTCGGCCAGCAGCTCGGCGCTGGTGGTCGCACCGTCGTCCAGGGCGGCGACGTGCCCGTCCCGCTCCCAGTAGTAGTTGTTGGTGTCGACGACGACCTTGCCGGCCAGCGACGTGGCCGGGACGTCCCGGTAGGCCTTGAACGGGACGGTCACGACGACGACGTCCCCGTCCGCCGCCGCCTCGTCGGCGGTGCCCGCGCGGGCGTTGTCGCCGAGCTCGGCGACCAGGTCCACCAGGGTGTGCGGGCCGCGGGAGTTGCTGACGACGGCCGCGTGGCCGTGCTCGACGGCCAGGCGCGCGAGCGTGCCGCCGATGTGGCCGGAGCCGATGAATCCGATCGTGGTCATGACCGCCGCAACCGGCTGGGCAGCGCGGTTGTTCCGTGCCCCTGCGCCCTCGGCGATATTCGGTGGCCGGCGCTCGGGAGCGGACGTACGGTCGTCGCACATCGGAAGGAGGTGGTCCACGACATGTTCAACTCCTGGACGCGTGAGGTGGCTGTCCGCTAGTCGCCCGAGCACATCGGACGGATCTGCTCCGATCCGCATCGCTGCTCAGCCGGACCCGGTCCGGCGGGCGACGAGCGAATCCCCGCAGTCACCGCAGCCCGTGGGAGCCGCGAGCTCGTCCTCCGCGGCAGGGACTCCGCCAGGAGCCCCGGCCCACGGGCTGTTCCGTGCCCGGGGCCGGTCAGGCCCCGCCGCCGAGCCGGGCGAGCAGGCCGTCCCGGACCCCCGGCCACTCGGCCGCCAGCACCGAGAAGTACGCCGTGTCGCCCCGGCTGCCGTCGGGTGCGAGCCGGTGGGCGCGCAGCACGCCCTCGGGCACCGCGCCGAGCCGGGTGATCGCGCCGATCGACCGCGTGTTCCGGCTGTCGGCGCGCAGCGCGACCCGCGCGCAGTCCCAGGTCTCGAACGCGTGCCGCAGCATCAGGTACTTGCACGCGGGGTTGGTGCCGGTGCCCCACCAGCGTGGCGCGAAGTACGTGTGCCCGATCTCGACCCGCCGGATGCGTGGCTCCCAGTCGTAGAACGACGTGCTGCCGCGGACCTCGCCGGTGCCGGCGTCGAGGGCGGCGAACGCCAGCCGCCCGGGGGTCGCGCGGGCGGCCTCGACCTCGGCGCGCCAGGCGTCGTCGCCGACGGGGAGCGGAGCGGACATGCCGGCCCACACGCGCGCGTCGACGAATGCGGCGAGCGCGGGGGCGTGCTCCGGGGCGAGCGGGACCAGGCGGATGCCGTGGCCGTCGAGGACGAGGTCGTGCTGCACGCCGCCGAGCATGGCAGGTCCGGGGGTTGCACGGGGTGGCTAATGGCATTAGCCTGGGGGCTATGGACACATCGACAGCACGGGCGACGCTCCACCTGCCGCGTCCCGAGGGGATGCTGGCCTACGACGACGCCGGGACCGGCCCGCTGGTGGTCGCCGTCCCCGGGATGGGCGACCTGCGGTCCACCTACGACGAGCTCCGCGCCGCGCTGCTCGCCGCCGGGTACCGGGTCGTCACCACCGACCTGCGCGGGCACGGCGACTCCGGCCCCGGCTTCACGGCGTCCGGCGACGAGGCGACCGCGTCCGACGTCGTCGCACTGGTCGAGCACCTCGGCGCCGGGCCCGCGGTCCTGGTCGGCAGCTCGATGGGCGCCTCCGCCGCGGCCGTCGTCGCCGCCGACCGGCCGGATCTGGTCCGCGCGCTGGTGCTGCTCAGCCCGTTCCTGCGCGACCCGGCCGGCGGCGCGGGGAAGCGGGCGCTGCTCGGCGTCGTCTACCGGGTGCTGCTCGCACGGCCCTGGGGTGCGAGCGCCTGGGCCTGGTACTACGGCGTGCTGAACAAGGGCCGCCGCTCGCCCCGGCTCCCGGCGCACACCGCGGCGGTCCGCGCCGCGCTGCGCCGCCCCGGCTACCTGCGGGCGTTCCGCCGCCTCGCCCTCGCGCTCACGCACGCCGTCGTCGAGCCCCGGCTGCCCCGGGTGCAGGCGCCGGCGCTCGCCGTCGTCGGAGCCCTCGACCCGGACTGGCCCGACCCCGCCGCCGAGCTCGCCTGGATCGGGACGGTGCTCGACGCCCGCACGCTCCTGGTCCCGGACGCCGGTCACTACCCCCAGCACCAGACGCCCGAGGTGGTCGCCGACGCCGTCCTCGCCCTGCTCGCCGACGTCACCCCCGCGGCCGGGCCGGCCCGTGGCTAGGGCCGGGCTCTCGCCCGAGGGCGTCGTCCGGATCGCCGTCGACCTGGTGGACGCCGGCGGACCGACCGGGTTCGCCGACCTGACGCTCGCCCAGGTCGCCGCCGCGGCCGGGGTCGCCACGCCGAGCCTCTACAAGCACGTGGGCTCCCTCGCCGCGCTGCGGCGGGAGGTCGCGGTGCTCGCCGTCCGGGACCTCGCCGAGGCCGTGGTCCGGGCGTCGCTCGGACGCTCCGGCCCGGACGCGGTCCGGTCGCTCGCGCACGCCGTGCGGGACTACGCCCGCGCCCGACCCGGCCGGTACGCCGCCGTCCAGGTCGCCGCCGACCCCGCGGACCCCGCCGACGCGGAGCTCGCCGCCGCCGGCGCCCGGGTGGTCGGGGTCATGGCCGCCGTGCTGCGCGGGTTCGACCTGCCCGAGGACCGCGAGGTCGACGCGGTGCGCGCCGTGCGCGCCGGGGTGCACGGGTACGTCGTGCTCGAGCTCGGCGGCGGGTTCCGGCTGCCCCGGGACCTCGACCGGTCCTTCGACGTGCTGGTCGACATGCTCGTGGCCGGGGTGGAGGCGCTGGCGTCCGCTTAGGGTGGGCGGGTGGTCGACCTGAAGACACCCCGCGAGATCGAGCAGATGCGTGCGGCGGGCACGTTCGTGGCCCGCGTGCTGAGCAGCCTGCAGGACGTCGCCCGCGTGGGCATGACGCTGCGGGACCTGGACGCGCACGCGCACCGGCTGATCGACGAGGCCGGCGCGCACTCCGTGTACCTCGGCTACCACCCCTCGTTCGGGGCGATGCCCTACCCCGGGGTGCTGTGCACCAGCGTGAACGACGCGGCGCTGCACGGGCTGCCGTCGGACCAGGTGCTCGCCGACGGGGACGTGCTGAGCATCGACTTCGCCGCGCAGGTGAACGGCTGGGTCGCGGACTCGGCGCTGACGTTCCAGCTCGGCACCCCGGACCCGGAGTCGCAGCGGCTGATCCGGGTCACCGAGGAGGCGCTCGCGGCGGGCATCGCGCAGGCGCGCCCGGGCAACCGGATGGGCGACGTCTCCGCGGCGATCGGCGAGGTCGGCCGCGCCGCGGGCCTCGGCATCAACGCCGACTTCGGCGGCCACGGCGTCGGGCGGACCATGCACGAGGACCCGCACGTCGCGAACCTCGGGCGCGCCGGGTCGGGTCTCAGGCTCCGGGCCGGGCTGGTCATCGCGATCGAGCCGTGGTTCATGGCCGGGGGTGACGACTACGTGATCGACGGCGACGGCTGGACGATCCGGACCGCGGACGGCTCCCGCGCGGCGCACGCGGAGCACACCGTGGCGATCACGCCCGACGGCCCGCTGGTGCTCACCGCGCGCACGCGCTGACGCGGCACGGCGCACCGACCTCCGGCGCGTCGGCCGACGCCAGGCCATGATGTCCGTCGTGAGCCACGCACCGAGCAGCATCCCGACCGCGCCGACGGGCGGGCGGCTCCGCGCCTGGCTGCGCGACCTCGGCGCCGTCGTCGGGCTCGGGGTGCGGCTGTGGCTGCGCTCCTGGCCCGTGCTGCTGGTGGTCGCGCTGCTCGCGGTCGCGGGTCGCTACGCGGCGGGCTGGGCGGCGGTCGAGGCGTCGGAGACCAGCAACACGCTCGGCTGGGCCGTCCTGGTGCTCGCGCCGCTGAGCATGGTGGCCGGCATCGTCGCGATGCTGCACGTGCTGCGCCGCGACCTGCCCGCGCTCGCCGCGATCGGCCGCGTACCCGGCCCGGACGACCCCGCC
>DAMBCY010000173.1:0-7902 GCA_032056255.1 Cellulomonas sp.
GGTCACCGGGATGGCCGCGGTGCTCGCCGCGCGCGGCGACGACTCGCTGGCGTTCGTCCTGGAGGACGCCGCCGCCGGGGAGGTGTTCGCGTTCGGGAACTCCGAGGCGGGCAACGACCTGGTGATGTTCGGCTCGCGCACCCGGGCCGAGCGGCAGCCGGACGGCGGGTACCGGTACTTCGGGACGAAGATCTTCACGTCGCTGTCGCCGGTCTGGACCCGGCTGGCGACCTTCGGTCTCGACGAGACGCACCCCGACGGCCCCCGCCTCGTGCACGCCGTGGTGGCGCGGGCGGACGGCGGCGTGGAGACGAAGGACGACTGGGACACGCTCGGGATGCGGGCCACGCAGTCCTGCACGACGGTCCTGGCCGGGGCCTCCGCGCCGGCGGACCGGGTGGTGCGTGCCCTGCCGCCGGGGCCGAGCGCCGACCCGTACGTGTTCGCGCTGTTCGCCGTGTTCGAGATCCTGCTCGCCGCCGTCTACACCGGGATCGGCCGGCGGGCGATCGAGCTCGCCGTCGCGGCGGCGCACCGGCGCACGTCGATGAAGAACGACGGCCGGAGCTACGCGCAGGACCCCGACATCCGGTGGCGCGTCGCCGACGCGGCCCTCGCGCAGGACGGCATCGAGCCGCAGGTCCGGGCGCTCGCGCGGGACGTGGACGAGCAGGCCGACCACGGGGCGTTCTGGTTCGCGAAGCTGGTGGGGCTGAAGGTCCGGGCGACGGAGACGGCGCGCGCGGTGGTCGACCAGGCGATCCGGGTGTCCGGGGGCGGCTCGTACTTCAGCGGCAGCGAGCTCGGCAGGCTGTACCGCGACGTCCTGGCCGGGATCTTCCACCCGTCGGACGACGAGTCGGCGCACGCGACGGTCGCGAACGCCTGGCTCGGCCCGGTCGGCTGAGCAGCACGAGAGGCCCCGGAGCGCGTGCCCCGGGGCCTCTCGTCAGGTCGCGCGCGTCAGGCGCCGATCTCCTCCTCGCAGCTCCACGCGATGTCGACGCGGCCGCCGCAGGTGGTGCCGAACTCCTCGTACGCCGAGCCGCCGGGCGAGTCCCAGTAGAGGTCGTCGCACGCGGTGCCGCTGCCGGCCTCGCAGGCGTCCCACAGCGCGTCGAGCTCCGGGTCGTCCCCGTAGGACCCGCCCGCGACGTCGCCGGCGCCCGGGTCGTCGGCCGTCCCGGTGTCGTCGGTGCCCTCGGTGACGCCGCCGTCGCAGTAGGTCCCGCCGCCGGTGGACTGCCCGCCGCAGGTGTCGCCGAACTCCTCGTACTCGGAGCCCACCGGTGCGCTGCTGTAGAGCTCGTCGCACGCCGCCATGTCGCCGGCCGCGCAGGCGTCCCAGAGCGCGTCGAGCTCGGCGCTGTCGCCGTACGCCACGGCGCCGTTGACCTCGCAGCTCCCGCCGCCGTCGGTGCGCCCGCCGCAGGTCCAGCCGAGCTGCTCCTCGTCGGAGCCGGGCCGCGAGTCCCGGTACAGCGTGTCGCACGCCGCCATGTCCCCGCCGACGCAGTCGGAGCGCAGACCGTCGATGTGGCCGTTGTACGTCGAGATGGCGAAGGCCGCGATCAGCCCGACGGCGGTCCACCCGACGACCCCGAGGGCGCCGAGGACGATGCCGGTGATCGCGAGGCCGCGGCCCTGGGTGCCGTTCCGCTTCGTCCGGCGCAGACCGAGGATGCCGAGCACGATCGGGACGACGGCCATCAGGAGCAGGCCGGTCACGAGCGCGGCGATCGACATGCCGTCCGTGCGGGGGCTCGGGGGCGGCGGGTACTGACCGGGGGCGTACGGGCCCGGGGCGTACGGCGGCGCGTACGGGGCGGACCCGTACGCCGCCGCCGGGTAGGCCGCCGCGGGCTGCGCGGGGTAGCCGCCGGGGGCGTAGCCGGGCTGCGCGGTCGGGCCCGCGGGCGGCCAGGCGCCGGGCTCGGGCTGGCCGGGTGCCGGCTCGCCCGGCGCGCGGTACGGCGAGGACGGCGACCGGGCCGGGTCCGGGTACGCCGGCCCGGCGGGCGCTCCCGTGCTGTCCCCGTACCCGGCGGGCCACGGGGCCTCGGGCTGCGGGGCCGCGCCCGGCAGGGGCGGGGCGGCGGTGTCGGGCTCGCGCCCGGGACCGGGCTCGCGGCCCGGCTCGGGGGTGGCGTTGCCGTCGGACATGGGTGCCCCTTCGTTCGTCTGTGCAGGTCCTGTGCGTACTATCGCAGACCCCTCTCCCACGCACCGGGTGGGCGGGCGTGCTCCGGGTCGCGCCCCGGCGGGCGTCGGGCGGCCTCCCGCGGCGGTGCGGGCGCGCGCCTCACCACCCGCGGGCGCGCCAGGCGCCGAGGTCGGGTCGCTCGGCGCCGAGCGTGGTCCCGCGGCCGTGCCCGGGGTGCACGCGGGTGTCGTCAGCGAACCGGGCGAACACCCGCTCCTCGAGGTCGGTCATCAGGGAGTCGAAGGCCGCGGGGTCGGTCGTCCGGCCCGGCCCGCCGGGGAACAGCGAGTCGCCGGTGAACAGGTGCACCCGGCCCGCGACGCCCGCGGCGGCCGCGACGACGTCCGGTTCGCGGTACGCCAGCGCGACCGCACCCGGGGTGTGGCCCCGCAGCGCGACGACCTCGAGCCGCAGCGCCCCGACCTCGAGGACCTCGCCGTGCGCGAGCGCGCGCGGGACCGGGGTGCCGGCGGCCTCGGCGACCGCCGCCGCGTCGGGTGCCCCCGCCGCGTGCGCCGCGCCGGTCGCGGCCAGCACCTCGGCCAGCGCGCCGAGGTGGTCGGCGTGCCGGTGCGTCGTGACGACCAGGTCGAGCCGGCCGCCGGGCGACCCCGCACGCACGAGGTCGAGCAGCCGCCCGGGCTCCGCCGCGGCGTCGACCAGCAGCTGTGCACCCGTGCGGCGGCAGGAGAGCAGGTACGCGTCGTTGTCCAGCGGGCCGACGGCCAGGGTCCGGAGGACGACCTCGTCCAGCACCTCGGCGTGCACCCCGTCGGCGGCCGTCACGCCCGGTCCCGGGCGTGCGGCGCCGGCTCCGCGGACCCGTGCGGTCCCGCCGCGCGCGCCAGCGCCTCGTCGTGGCTGTGCACGGCCCGGACCAGGGCCAGGTGCGACAGCGCCTGGGGGAGGTTCCCGGCCATCCGCCGCGTCGCCGGGTCGTACTCCTCGGCGAGCAGGCCGAGGTCGGTGAGGAGACCGGCGAGCACGTCCAGGACGGCGGTCGAGCCGGCGACGTCGCCCTGGCGTGCGAGCGCGTCCGCGAGCCAGCCGGAGCACGCGAGGAACGGGTGCTCGCCGCCCCGCAGCCCGTCGTCGGTGCGCTCCGTGCGGTAGCGCCGGAGCAGCCCCGGGGCGACCTCGAGCTCGGCGCGCACCGCCGCCACCGTGCCGACCAGCCGGGGGTCGTCGGCCGGCAGGAACCCGACCTGCACGAGCTGCAGCAGCGAGGCGTCGGTGTGCTCGGCCCCGTAGTGCTGCACGAACGTCCCGCGGCCGGGGTGCCAGCCGTGCGCCAGCACGTCGGAGCGCACCAGGTCCCGCTCCCGGCGCCAGCGGTCGACCGGACCCGGCAGCCCGTGGGACTCGACGGCCCGCACCGCGCGGTCGAGCGCCGCCCACGCCATCACCTTCGAGTGCGTGAAGTGCCGGGGCGCGCCGCGGCCCTCCCAGATCCCGGAGTCCGGCTCCCGCCAGGTGCGGCACAGGTGGTCGACCAGGCGCACCTGCAGCGACCAGGCGTCGGGGGTCTCCTCGACACCGGCGTGGCGGGCCAGGTGCAGCGCGCACATGACCTCGCCCAGGACGTCGTTCTGCACCTGGCCGACCGCGGCGTTGCCGATGCGCACGGGTCGGGACCCCGCGTAGCCCGGCAGGTGGTCGAGCGCCCGCTCCGGCAGGTCCCGGCGCCCGTCCACGCCGTACATGATCTGCACGTCCGCGGGGTCGCCGGCGACGGCGCGCAGCAGCCACTGCCGCCACGCCTGCGCCTCCTCCCGGTAGCCGTGCTCCAGCAGCGCCTCGAGCGTCATCGCGGCGTCGCGGAGCCAGCAGTACCGGTAGTCCCAGTTCCGCTCCCCGCCGAAGTCCTCCGGCAGCGAGGTGGTGACGGCCGCGACGATCCCGCCGGTCTCCGAGTCCGACAGCAGGCGCAGCACCAGCAGGGAGCGGACCACCGCCTCGCGGTACGGGCCGTGGTAGCGGCAGGCGCGCGCCCACCGGCCCCAGCGGTGCTCGGTCGCCTCGATCCGGTGCTGCACCCGGGGGGCGCGGGGGACGGGCTGCCAGGAGGGCGCCCAGGTGGCGGACAGCTCCAGGCCGCCGCCCTCCGCGAGGTCGAGCTCGTCGACGTGCGCGCGGTACCCGGCGGTGCCGTCGGTGCGGCCCACCCGGGCCGGACGGGGCAGGCGGTCGCCGCGCAGCACGAGGCTGTCCGGCCCGGCGACGGCCTGGATCACCTCGACGCCGTCGGGGTCGGGCACCCGGTGCACCCAGGGCTGCACCTTGCCGTAGCCGAACCGGACGACCCACTCGTGCCGCACCCGGACGGTGCCGCGCACGGCCGTGATCCGGCGGACCAGGTCGCACCGGCCGTCGCCGAGCGGCATGGCGTCGAGCAGCACCGCGGTGCCGGTGGCGGACTCGAAGGTCGTCTCGAGGACGAACGAGTCGCCGAGCCAGCGGCGGCTCACGCGCGTGGCGTCCGGGACGGTCAGCAGCCAGCGCCCGTGCTCGGGGCCGCCGAGCAGCGCGGCGAAGCACGCGGGGGAGTCGAAGCCCGGCACGCACAGCCAGTCCACGGAGCCGGCGCGGGAGACCAGGGCCGCCGTCCGGCCGTCGCCGAGGACCGCGTAGCCGTCGATGGGGGTGGTGCGGCCGGTCGCCGCGGCGGAGGTGTCGTCGGCCGCGGGCGGGACGTCGGTGGCGGGGGTGCGCGGGCGCATCCCGCCATGATGGCCTCGCCTGCGGCGACGCGCGACGGGCGGTGCTCCGACGGCCGTTCACCGTTCGAACACGTGTGCGGATGTCGGTGGTCCGCCGTAGCATGGCGCGCGTGAACGATCGACTGGTGGTCCAGGGGGCCCGCGAGCACAACCTCCGCAACGTCGACCTGGACCTGCCGCGGGACAGCCTGATCGTCTTCACCGGGCTGTCGGGCTCGGGGAAGTCCTCGCTGGCCTTCGACACGATCTTCGCGGAGGGGCAGCGGCGGTACGTCGAGTCCCTGTCCGCGTACGCGCGGCAGTTCCTCGGGCAGATGGACAAGCCCGACGTCGACTTCATCGAGGGGCTGTCCCCGGCGGTGTCGATCGACCAGAAGTCGACGAACCGCAACCCGCGCTCGACGGTCGGCACCATCACCGAGGTGTACGACTACCTGCGCCTGCTGTTCGCGCGCGCCGGGACGCAGCACTGCCCGGTCTGCGGGGAGAAGGTGACGGCGCAGACCCCGCAGCAGATCGTCGACCGGCTGCTCGAGCTCCCCGAGGGCACGCGCTACCAGGTGCTCGCGCCGGTCATCCGCGGGCGCAAGGGCGAGTACGCCGACCTGTTCAAGGAGCTGCAGGCGAAGGGCTTCGCCCGCGCGCGCGTCGACGGCGAGGTCGTGCAGCTCACGGACCCCCCGACGCTGGAGAAGAAGCTCAAGCACGACATCGAGGTGGTCGTGGACCGCCTCGTGTCCCGCGAGGGCGTGCAGCGCCGACTCACCGACTCCGTGGAGACCGCGCTCGGGCTCGCCGGGGGCCTGCTGGTCGTCGAGATGGTCGACGCCGACCCCGACGACCCCGAGCGCGAGCGCCGGTTCTCCGAGAACCGTGCGTGCCCCAACGACCACCAGCTCACGCTGGAGGAGATCGAGCCCCGGACCTTCTCGTTCAACGCCCCGTACGGCGCGTGCCCGGAGTGCACCGGCCTCGGGTCCCGCCTCGAGGTGGACCCCGACCTGGTGGTCCCCGACGAGGACCTGTCGCTGCGCGACGGCGCGGTCGCCCCCTGGGCGCAGATCTCGTCCGAGTACTTCGACCGCGTGCTGAGCGCGCTGGCCGACGACCTGGGCTTCTCGATGGACCAGCCGTGGCGCGCCCTGCCCGAGCGCGCCCGGAACGCGGTGATGTTCGGCGAGAACCACAAGGTGCACGTCCGGTACCGGAACCGCTGGGGCCGGGAGCGGCAGTACTCGACCGGGTTCGAGGGGGTCGTGACCTTCCTGGAGCGCCGGCACGGCGAGACCGAGTCGGAGTGGAGCAAGGAGAAGTACGAGGCCTACATGCGGGAGGTGCCGTGCCCCGTGTGCGAGGGGACGCGGCTCAAGCCCGAGGTGCTGGCGGTGCTGGTGGGCGGGAAGTCGATCGCCGAGGTCTGCGCCCTGCCGATCCGCGAGGCCCGGGACTTCCTCGACACCCTGGTGCTCGGCGTGCGCGAGCGGCAGATCGCCGAGCAGGTGCTCAAGGAGATCCAGGCGCGGCTGGGCTTCCTGCTCGACGTCGGCCTCGACTACCTGTCCCTGATGCGCGCCGCGGCCACCCTCTCCGGCGGGGAGGCGCAGCGCATCCGGCTGGCCACCCAGATCGGGTCGGGGCTCGTCGGCGTGCTGTACGTCCTGGACGAGCCGTCCATCGGCCTGCACCAGCGGGACAACCGCCGGCTGATCGACACGCTCACCCGGCTGCGGGACCTCGGCAACACGCTGATCGTCGTCGAGCACGACGAGGACACGATCCGCACCGCCGACTGGATCGTCGACGTCGGCCCGGGCGCCGGCGAGCACGGCGGCCGCGTCGTGCACTCCGGCGACCTGACGGGCCTGCTCGGCTCCCGCGAGTCCGTCACCGGCGCCTACCTCTCGGGCCGCCGGCAGATCCCGATGCCGGCGAAGCGCCGGAAGATCGACAAGAAGCGCCAGGTCACCGTGCACGGCGCGCGCGAGCACAACCTGCAGAACGTCGACGTGTCGTTCCCCCTGGGCACGTTCACCGCGGTGACGGGCGTCTCGGGCTCCGGCAAGTCCACGCTGGTCAACTCGATCCTGTACACCGTGATGGCCAACGAGCTGAACGGCGCCCGCCGGGTCGCCGGGCGGCACAAGCGGGTGTCCGGGCTGGACCAGCTCGACAAGGTCGTGCACGTCGACCAGGGCCCGATCGGTCGCACGCCGCGGTCCAACCCGGCGACCTACACCGGTGTCTGGGACCGGATCCGCAAGCTGTTCGCCGAGACCACCGAGGCGAAGGTCCGCGGCTACACGGCCGGCCGGTTCTCGTTCAACGTCAAGGGCGGTCGCTGCGAGGCGTGCTCGGGCGACGGCACGCTGAAGATCGAGATGAACTTCCTGCCGGACGTCTACGTCCCCTGCGAGGTCTGCCACGGCGCGCGGTACAACCGCGAGACGCTCGAGGTGCACTTCAAGGGCAAGACCGTCGCCGACGTGCTCGACATGCCCATCGAGGAGGCCGCCGACTTCTTCGCGGCGGTCCCGGCGATCAGCCGGCACCTCAGCACGCTCGTCGACGTCGGCCTGGGCTACGTCCGGCTCGGTCAGCCCGCGCCGACGCTGTCCGGCGGCGAGGCGCAGCGCGTCAAGCTCGCGACCGAGCTGCAGCGCCGCTCCACCGGGCGCACCGCGTACGTGCTGGACGAGCCGACCACGGGTCTGCACTTCGAGGACATCCGCAAGCTGCTGGGCGTGCTGCAGGGCCTGGTCGACAAGGGCAACACCGTCCTGGTGATCGAGCACAACCTCGACGTGATCAAGAACGCCGACTGGGTGATCGACATGGGCCCGGAGGGCGGCTCCGGCGGTGGCACGGTCGTGGCCGAGGGCACGCCGGAGCACCTTGCGACCGTCCCGGCCAGCCACACGGGGCGGTTCCTCGCCGAGGTGCTCGAGGTCGGCGCGCAGGAGGCCGTCGGCGCCTGACCCG
>DAMBCY010000174.1:0-7900 GCA_032056255.1 Cellulomonas sp.
AGCCGAGGCCGGCGGTGCGGCGGGTGAACGAGACCATGTCGGCGAACCCGACGGCCCGGGCGAGCGGGAGGGCGGCGGGGTCCTGGCCGCGCGCCTGCCCGGCGGCGAACTCCACGGAGTACCGGGAGGCGATCGCCGCGAGGTGCCGGCGGTAGGAGTGCAGCAGCTGGGCCTCGAGCACGGGCGCCAGCGCGGGCAGCTCGTCCAGCACGGCCCGGCGCGCCGCGGGGTCGTCGAGGTCGTGCCGGGTCGCCATGTCCTCGACGAGGGCCTCGACCTGCCACAGCGCGAGCCGGTCGCTGGTGTGCCCCAGCGCGCGGGTCAGCGAGATCATCGTGCGGCTGCCGATCCGGTCGTCCCGGAGCAGCGCGACGGCGTTCTCGACGGCGGCCGAGTCCCCGACGGTGAACGCGATGTCGTCGGCGTCGGGGTGCGGCAGGCCGAGCGTCCGCCAGTACAGCCGGACGAGGTCGAGATCGACGCCGGACAGGTCCGCGAGGTCGCGCAGGGCCAGCGTGCGGGGCCCGCCGAGCAGCGCCGCGTCCAGGGCTGCGGCCGAGGCGGCACCCGGGCCGCCGACCGGCGCCTCAGCCGGCCGCGGGACGTCGCCGTCGGGCTGCGCCGTCGTGCGCTCCTCGTCCTGCGTCCCGTCCGTCACTCCTCCGACCCTAGTTCACCGACCGGTCGGACGTGACGCACGTCACCGGCGACCAGGTGCCGGTCGGTCCCGTCGGCGGCCCGCAGCACGAGCGACCCGTCGGGGCCGATCCGCAGCGCGGTCCCCCGGACCTGCGACCCGTCGGGCAGCGTCGCCCCGACCTCCAGCCCCAGGGTCTCGTTCACCCGCCGCACCGCCGGCCTCGGCTCCACCGACCTGTCCGACTTCGTGCAGCGCTTCGAGACCATCGCGCGCGACGTCGTCACCCAGGGCGGGGGACGGGTCGTCAAGACCATCGGGGACGCCGTGCTGTTCGTCGCCGACGACGTCCGCACCGGCGCCCGCGTCGCCCTCGAGCTCGCCCGGGTGCTCGGCGGGGACCTCGACGTCGAGCGGGAGAAGGCGGCCGGCGGGCTCGCCGAGGGCGCGCGGGGCGTGACACCCGTGCGGGTGGGCGTCGTCTGGGGGCGCGTGCTGTCCCGGTTCGGGGACGTGTTCGGGCCGTCGGTCAACGTCGCCGCCCGCCTCACCGACATCGCCGACCCGAGCACCGTGCTCACCGACCCCGCGACCGCGCGGCTGCTGCTCGAGACGCCCGGGCTGGTGCTGGAGCCGCAGCCCGAGCGGGAGCTCGAGGGCATCGGGACGCTCGCCCCCGTGCGGATCCGCACGGCCTGACGCGGTTCAGGGACCCCAGCGCCACGAGGCCAGGACCACGTCGGCCACCCCGTCCAGCCGGGGCCGGGAACGGTCCTGCAGCACGCCGACGACGAAGGCCCAGCCGTCCCGGTCGACGTGGGTGTCCACCACGCGTGCGCGCGTCGTCTCGAACGTGTGGCGCCACGCCGGTCCGGCCGGGGTCGCGAGCTCCAGCACGGGCCCGTCCGGGGCCCAGCCCGGCGTCAGACGGGAGCGGGTGGTCGCGCACCGCCTCTCGGCGGATTCGATCGGGGCCCCGTCGAGCTCGGTGCCGACCCGGCCGAGGCACACGACGATCAGGTAGCCCCCGCGCTCCAGCCGGCACCGCACGTCGATCCGGGGTGGAGCCGCGCCCGGGCCCACCGGCACGGACGGCAGCCCGAACCGCACGCCGGGGCGCCCGTCCGCGGACGGGAGGACCACCGGGACGGTCAGGGCGCAGGGGTCGCGCGGGACGTCACGATGCCGTGGCCGCGTGCGTCGCAGCAGCGGGACGGCCGTGCGGACCGCGGCGTCGAGGCCCGCCTGCGAGCCCCCCGCCCGGGCTGCCCGCCGCAGCCGGGCGCGCAGGACGAGCCGGTGACCCACCCGTCGCAGGAGCAGCAGGCCGGCGACGACGAGCGCGGCGGCCGCCCACCGCGCCGCTCCGCCGGGCTCGGGCGGTGCCACCGGCGTGGACGCCGCCAGGACGGGCATCGCGGTCTCCCCGCAGGTCACGTGCCGGTCGGCGCGGCCGGGTGGTGTCGTTCGCGATCGTAGGACCTCGGACGGCGTTCCGTGGTCGAATCGATTCGCGCACCACCGCGGGTGCGTGGGACGATGGAGTCACCCATGACTGCCGGCGAACCCACCCCTGTCCCGAACGTCCCCGTCGCCGCCTCCGCCGTCCCCCCGGCCGCCGCGGCGCCCCCGGCACCGGTGTTCCGGCCGAACGCGAAGTACGTCCTGATGCTCGGCATCATGACCGCGCTGCCCGCGGTCACCACCGACATCTACCTCCCGTCGCTGCCCGACGTCGCCCGCGACCTCGGCACCACCCCCGCGGCCGCGCAGCTGACGATGACGTCGATGCTGATCGGCGGCGCGGTCGGCCAGCTCGTCATCGGGCCGCTGTCCGACCGGTTCGGACGGCGCCGGCCCGTGCTGGTCGGCGTCATGCTGCACGTGGTCACCTCGCTGCTGTGCGCGATCGCGCCGGCGATCGTGCCGCTCGTCGCGCTGCGCACGGTGCAGGGGTTCTTCAACGCCTCGGCGTCCGTCGTCGCGATGGCCGTCATCCGGGACCGGTTCGTCGGCCCGGACGCCTCCCGGCTGCTGTCGCGCCTGATGCTCGTGATCGGCGTCGCGCCGCTGTTCGCGCCGAGCGTCGGCGGGGTGATCGCCGGCGAGTGGGGCTGGCGGGCCGTGTTCGTCGCGCTCGCGATCTACGGGGCCGCGCTGTGGGTCGTCGTGCTGCTGCGGCTGCCCGAGACCCTGCCCGCGGAGCGCCGGATCGCCTCCACCTCCGGCGCGTGGAAGGGGTACCGGGTGCTCGCGCGGGACCGGCACTTCGTCGCGCTCTCGGTGCTGCCGGGCCTCGGGCAGGCCGTCCTGATGAGCTACGTCGTCGGGTCGCCGTTCGTGCTCCGCGAGGGCTTCGGCCTGTCCAAGACCGAGTTCGCGCTGGTGTTCGCGGTCAACGGGATCGGGCTGGTCGCGGGCGCGCAGGTCAACGCGGCGCTGGTCCGCCGGTTCGCGCCGATCCAGATCATCCGGACCGCGCTGCCGCTGTCCTGCCTGCTGACGGCCGGGCTGCTGGTGCTCGCGCTCACCGGGGCCGGCGGCCTGCCGATGCTGCTCGTGGCGCTGTTCCTCATCCTGTCGCTGGTCAGCTTCACCCCGCCGAACGCCTCGGCGATCGCCCTGTCCCGGCACGGCGAGCGCGCCGGCACCGCGGCGGCGTTCATCGGCGCGCTGCAGGCCGGCGTCGCGGGCGTCGTCAGCCCGCTGGTCGGCGTGCTCGGCGAGGACACGGTCGGCATGGCCACGGTCATGGCCGGTGCCGCCGCGGCCGCCCTGCTGGTCCTGGCCCTCGCCACCCCGGCCTACCGCCGCGGCGGCTGGACCACCGCGGAGCTGCACACCGTCCGCACCTGACCCGCGCCGGGCGCCCGCGCGCCCGGCGCCCGGCGCCGAGGGTGGCCTGGCCGCGCCGAGGGTGCCCTCCCCGGAACACCCCCTCGCGCCGCGCACACCTCCCTGGGCGCGGCGGTGCCACCGAGGGGGTCTCAGCGGGAGGGGCTCCTCAGGGCGGAGAGGCGGGTGGTGGCCTGCCGGAGGACCTCGGGGCGCTTGACGTAGGTGAAGCGGATCGCCGTGCGCAGGGCCTCGTCGGTCGGTGAGCCCGCGCGGGTGAAAGCGCCCACGGGGACGCCGACGACGCCCGCCAGGTCGGGCAGGGCGCGGCAGAGGTCGGCCGCGTCGCGCAGGCCGCGGCCGGCGAGCGGGCCGGCGAGCAGCTGCGCGGCGTCCGCGACCACGAAGTACGTGCCCTGCGGTCGCACGACGTCGAGCCCGGCCGCGGTCAGGCCCGCGGCGAGCAGGTCGCGCCGCGCGGCGAGCGAGCCGGCGAGGTCGCGCACCCACCCGGCGTCGGGGGAGCCGGTGGTCTCGAGCCCGAGCGCCAGGGCGACCGCGGGCTGGAACGGCGCCCCGGAGACGTAGGTGAGGAACTGCTTGACGGCCCGCACCGCGTCGACCAGGGGTGCGGGGCCGGTGACCCAGCCGATCTTCCAGCCGGTGAACGAGAACGTCTTGCCCGCCGAGGAGATCGTCAGGGTCCGGTGGGCGACGCCCGGCAGGGTCGCGAACGGCACGTGCGCGACCCCGTCGTAGGTGAGGTGCTCGTAGACCTCGTCGGTGACGACCAGGCAGTCGTGCCGGTCGGCGACCTCGGCGACGACCGCGAGCTCGTCCCGGGTCAGCACGGCACCCGTCGGGTTGTGCGGGGTGTTGAGCAGGATCACGCGGGTGCGGTCGGTGACGGCGGCGCGCAGCGCGTCGGTGTCCAGCCGGAAGCCGTCGGCGGTGGCGACCAGCGGGGCCGTCGTGTGCCGGGCGCCGGCCAGCGCGATGACGGCCGCGTACGAGTCGTAGAACGGCTCGAGGGTGAGCACCTCGTCGCCCGGCTCGGTGAGCGCGAGCAGCGCGGACGCGATCGCCTCGGTGGCGCCGGTGGTGACGAGCACCTCGGTGTCCGGGTCCGGCGCCAGGCCGTAGTGCCGCTGCTGGTGCTCCGCGATCGCGAGCCGCAGCTCCGGGGTGCCCGGCCCGGGGGGGTACTGGTTCACGCCCGCGGCGATGGCCTCGGCGGCGGCGCGCTTCACGGACTCCGGACCGTCGACGTCCGGGAAGCCCTGGCCCAGGTTCACGGCGCCGGTGCGGGCGGCGAGCGCGGACATCTCGGCGAAGATCGTCGGCCGGGGGACGCCGTCGTCGCCGAGCAGCCCGGCCGCGCGGGCGGCCTCACGCCAGCGACCCGCGGGCGCGGTGGACGGGGGTGCGGCGGGGGTGGGGCTGGTCGTCATCGCGGGTCCTGTCGGGAGGGGACCCCAGGAGGGTAGAGCGACTCCCGGGATCCCGGCCCGGCGTGACCGCAGGACGGGCGGTGGTGACGCGCTGCCGTGCCCTCGACGCCCCGGGCCGCGACGGCCTCGACACCGGGCAGGTCCCCGGAGCGGGCGCGCGCGTCGAGGGGGGACGACCACCCGCCCCTGCCCCGCCGCCTGGGCGCCGGTGTCCAGGATCAGGCGTCGCGCCACGGGTCCTCGTCGGGCGTGCGGAGGTCGGTGGCTGCGGCGACGCCGCGCTCGCGGTCGTCGTCGGGCGACGGCGGGCGTCGCGTGGCCTCCTCAGAGCACCCCGGTGGCCGCCGCGAGCCCGCCGAGCACCACCAGCAGCAGCGACGCCCACGCGCACACCACGACCCACGGCACGGCGTGCCGGGTGCGGGGTCGCGAGTGGTGCGTGCTCACGCCTGTGTGATCGGCAGCACGGCGTCGGGCTGAAGGGCTCGCGGCGAGAGGGCCGGGTGAGGTCGTGCGAGGTCGGCCGGGCGGCGGTTCGCCCGCCCGGCGCGGGCTCAGCCCCGGTCGGCCTGCTGCACCTGGTCGCTGAGCTCCTGCACCTGCTGCGCGAGCCGGTCGAGGGCGTCGGCCGTGGTCGCGTCCACCGTCCCGGAGGCGTCGTCGAGCGCAGCCCTGGCCTCGTCGAGCCGGGCGCGCGCGGCGTCCAGCTGCTCCTGGGCGGCGGCGGAGCCCTGGTCGCGGGCCTCGGCGAGCGCACCGGTCGCGTCGTCGAGGGCGGCGGTCGCCTGGTCGAGCGCGTCCTGGGTGCTCGCCCGGGTGGTGGCGTCCAGCTCGGAGAGCCGGTCGGAGATCTCGTCGACGGTGCCGCGGGCGGACTCGACGCGCTCGCGGGCGGAGTCCGCCAGCTCGCTCAGGCGGTTCGCGGCGTCCGTGGCGGAGTCGACGACGGACTGCGCCTGCGAGGCGACCTCGTAGACCTGGGAGCACGCACCGAGCAGGGCGGTGGTGCCGAGCAGCAGCGGGACGGCCAGCAGGGCGCGGGCACGGGCGGGGGTTCGGCGGGCGGTCACGGGGCCTCCTCGTCGGGCGGTCCTCCAGTGTGCCAGGTGCCCCTGGGCCCCGCCTGGACGTCGCCGGCGCCCCGGGGAAGGGGAACGCCCCGCCCGCGGACGATCGCGGGCGGGGCGTTCGGCGAGCAGCCGACCTGGGGTCAGGAGGAGGCGACCGTGGCGCTCTCCTCGTCCGGGGCCCCCGCCCCGGCGGGCGCGGCGGGCGCGCCCTGCTGCTCGCGGCGGCCACGGACCTCGGGGACCGAGGTGCCGTAGTAGGCCGCAGTCATGATGTCCTTCATGTCCGCCCGCATCGGCATGCGGGGGTTGGCCGGCGCGCACTGGTCCTCGTACGCGCCCATCGCGACCTCGTCGAGCCGGGACAGGAAGTCCTGCTCGTCGACGCCCTGCGCCTGGAAGGAGGCGGGGATGCCGACCTTCGAGCGCAGCGACTCGATCGCCAGGGCGTAGGACTCGACGCCCTGCTCCGGGGTCTCGGCCGGCAGGCCCAGCATCTGGGCGATCTGCTGGAACCGCTCCGGGGCGACGTAGTGCTCGTACTTCGGCCAGCTGGTGAGCTTGGTCGGGATCTGGCCGTTGTACCGGATGACGTGCGGCAGCAGCGTGGCGTTCGTCCGGCCGTGGACCAGGTGGAACGTCGAGCCGATGACGTGCGCCATGGCGTGCACGATGCCCAGGAACGCGTTGCCGAACGCCATGCCGGCGATGGTGCCCGCGTTGTGCATCTTCTCCCGGGCGTCCTTGGTGGCCGGGTCGGCCGGGTCGCCGTTCACGGACTGCGCCAGGTTGTCGAAGATCAGGCGGATCGCCTGCAGCGCCATGCCGTCGGTGAAGTCGTTGGCGTACACCGCGACGAACGCCTCGGTGGCGTGGGTCAGGGCGTCGAAGCCGGAGTCGGCGGCCAGCGAGCGCGGCATCTTCGAGGTGAGGACCGGGTCGATGATCGCGACGGTCGGGGTCAGCGCGTAGTCGGCGAGCGGGTACTTCTTGCCGGCGTCGGGGTCCGAGATGACCGCGAACGGCGTGACCTCGGCGCCGGTGCCCGAGGTGGTCGGGATGCAGACCAGCTTGGCGAGCTCGCCGAGCGTCGGGAACTTGAACGCGCGCTTGCGCACGTCGAAGAACTTCTGCTTGAGGTCGGAGAACACGATCTCGGGGTGCTCGTACAGCAGCCACATGACCTTCGCCGCGTCCATGGGCGAGCCGCCGCCCAGGGCGATGATCGTGTCGGGGCGGAAGTGGCGCATCTGCGCCGCGCCGGCCTGGACGGTCTTGACGGACGGCTCGGGCTCGACCTGGTCGATGATCTGGACCGACACCTTGTCGGGGCGGCGGTTCAGCACGTCCAGGACGCGGTCCACGAAGCCGAGCGCGGTCATGGTGCCGTCGGTGACGATGGTGACGCGCTCGACGTCGGCCATGTCGGACAGGTAGCGGATGGCGTTCGGCTCGAAGTACGTCTTGGCCGGGACCTTGAACCACTGCAAGTTGTTGTTCCTCCGGCCCACGCGCTTGATGTTCACGAGGTTGATCGCCGACACGTTGTTCGACACCGAGTTGTGGCCGTAGGAGCCGCAGCCGAGCGTGAGCGACGGGATGAAGGCGTTGTAGATGTCGCCGATGCCGCCGAGCGAGGAGGGGGCGTTGGCGATGACGCGGATCGCCTTGACGCGGTTGCCGAACTCCTCGGTGAGCGCGTCGTCCTGGGTGTGGATCGCGGCGGAGTGGCCGAGGCCGTCGAACTCGACCATCTGCTCGGCGAGCTGGATGCCCTGCTCGGTCGAGGTGGCGCGCAGCACGGCCAGGACCGGGCAGAGCTTCTCGCGGGTCAGCGGCTCGTTCGGGCCGACGCCGGTGACCTCGGCGAGGATGATCGACGTCTCGGCCGGGACGGTGAACCCGGCCTG
>DAMBCY010000175.1:0-7890 GCA_032056255.1 Cellulomonas sp.
CGTGCTGCTGCCGTCGGTCGGCTCCTACCTGCTGTGGAACCTCGCGCTGCGCCGCGTGCCGCCGGCCGAGGCGGGCTCGTACCTCAATCTCATCACGGTGTTCACCGTGCTGATCAGCGCGACCACCGGGTACGCCCTCGGGGCGGCGCAGGTGGTCGGTGGCGTGCTCGTGCTGGGCGGCGTGCTGCTGGTGCGCGAGCGGCCGGCGTCCCCGACCGGCGCCGTCGCGCCGGGTAGTGTCCCAGGTCATGCAGGTGAGACCGTTCTCGGCGTGCGACCTGGCGGGGATGTACCGGGTCTGCCTGCTGACGGGCGACGCGGGGGCTGACGCGACACCGGCCTACCGCGACCCGGACCTGCTCGGGCACGTCTACGCCGCCCCGTACCCGGTCGCCGACCCGGGGCTGACCTGGGTGGTGACCGACGACGACGGCGTGGCCGGCTACGTGGTGGGTGCCGCGGACTCGCAGGCGTTCGCCCGCTGGCAGGAGGAGTCGTGGTGGCCGCCGCTGCGCGCGCGCTACCCGCGGCGACCCGACGACGGCCGGCACCGTGACCACGAGCTGCTGCGCACCGTGCACGAGGGCGGGCGGTACGCGCCCGAGGTCACCGACCGGTACCCGGCCCACCTGCACGTCGACCTGCTGCCCCGGGCCCAGGGGCGCGGCCTGGGTCGGGCGCTGGTCGGGGCCCTGACCGACGGGTTGCGGGCACGCGGCGTGCCGGGGCTGCACCTGGACGTGGCCGAGGCCAACCCGGGCGCGCGGGCGTTCTACGCGCGGGTCGGGTTCCGCGAGCTGCGGGCGTACGACGGCGGGCGCACGCTCGTCATGGACCTGGGACGCGACGGGGAGGCCGGGCGATGAGCAGCGACACCGGGTACGGCGACTTCGAGTTCGAGCGCCGGTTCTGGGTCCGGGAGCGGCCGGTCGAGCTGCTGGACGAGCCCGACCCCGTGCTGATCGTGCAGTCCTACTACCTGGCGCAGGACGGCTACGCGCTGCGGCTGCGGGTCCAGGCGTCGGGCCTGCGGCTGCCGCTCGGCCCGGGCTCCGACCCCCTCGCGGTGCTGGACGAGGTGGGGGACCGGTTCGAGTTCTGCGCCGTGACGCTCAAGGGCCCGATGAACGTCGGCACCCGCTACGAGGCCGAGCGGGAGATCGACGTCACGGTCGGCATGGAGATGATCCGCCGCGGCGGCGACCGCATCGTGAAGAACCGGTACGCGGTGTGGCTCGGGGCCGACGGCTGGGTGGTCGACGTGTTCGGGGGCGCGAACAGCCCCCTGGTCATCGCCGAGTGCGAGCGCGCCGGTCCGGTCACGGACCTCCAGATCCCGGCGTTCTGCGAGACCGAGGTGACCGACGACGCGCGGTTCGCGAACGACGGGCTGGCGCGGGCGCCGTACGGGGCGTGGGCGGCGTCGTTCGAGCGGGATCTGGCGGCGGAGGGGCCGCGGTTCCTCACCGACTTCGGGCACAACGACCTGCAGCGCCGGGGCTGATCCGGTGCGGCCCCGGAGCCGGGTACCTGCGTGCCTGGCATAAAGTTGAAGGCTCAACTATTGTATCGGTCATGACCGCCGCGACCCCCGCCCCCGTGCCCCCGACCACCGCGTCGTCCGCCCGCGCGGCGGTCGACCGCCTCGCCGCCGGCACCGCCATGGGACCCGTCACCCTGCTGGTCGGCGACCTCGATCTCCAGCTGCGCTACTACCGCGACGCGCTCGGGCTGCAGGTCGTCGAGCGCCCCGACGAGCGGATCGAGGGCGTCGGTCGCCCCGACGTCGTCGTGCTCGGCCGCGGCACGCACGGGTTCCTGGTGCTCCGGCACACCCCGGACCTGCCGCCGACCAGCCGCGGGCAGGCCGGACTGTTCCACACCGCGATCCTGTTCGACACCCGCGAGGCGCTCGCCGCGACGCTCGCGTCCGTCGCCGCGAAGGCGCCGCAGACCTACGTCGGCAGCGCCGACCACCTGGTGTCCGAGGCGTTCTACCTCACCGACCCCGAGGGCAACGGCGTCGAGCTCTACTGGGACCGCGCCCGCGACCTGTGGCGGTACGACGCCGCCGGCCGGGTCGTCATGGACTCGCTGCAGCTCGACCCGAACGCGTTCATCCGCGGCCACGTCACCGACGCCGCGCTCGCGGCACCCGTCGGCCGGCCCGTCGTCGGGCACGTGCACCTGCAGGTCGGGGACGTCGCCGGGGCGCGCGCGTTCTACGTCGACGCGCTCGGGTTCGACGTCACGGCCGAGTGGCACGGCGCGCTGTTCGTGTCGGCGGGCGGGTACCACCACCACATGGCGATGAACACCTGGAACTCCGCCGGCGCCGGCCCTCGCGCGTCCAGCCTCGGACTGGGCGAGGTCACCCTGGTCGTCCCCGGCGCGGACGACGTCGGCGCCCTGCGCGAGCGCCTGGCCGCGCACGGCGTCCCGGTGCGCGACGACGGTGCGACGGTCGCGTTCGACGACCCGTGGCGCAACGTGGTCCGCGTCCGCCCGGCGGCCTGACCTCCGCGCGCGGCGGTGACACCGAGCCGCCGAGGGAGGCACCGAGCCGCCCAGGGAGGTGGGCCTGCGATCCTCCCTCGGTCGCTCGGTGCCACCGACGGTGAGATGCCCCGGTGCGCCGCACCCGCGGTGGCTCAGCCCGCCATCGCCGCGGCGGTGTGGGCCGGGTCGACGCGCTCGCCCTCGCGGACGGGCGGCGGCGGGGTGCCGTCGCCGAACGGCCGGCCGCCCAGGGCCTCGCGGCCGTGCGGGGTCAGCCAGCCGCGCAGGTCGGGGCCGGCCGGGACGATCTGCGTCGGGTTGATGTCCTCGTGCACCACGTAGTAGTGCCGCTTGATGTGGTCGAAGTCGACCGTGTCGCCGAACCCCGGGGTCTGGAACAGGTCGCGCGCGTAGGCCCACAGCACCGGCAGCTCGGTCAGCTTCGACCGGTTGCACTTGAAGTGCCCGTGGTAGACGGCGTCGAACCGCACCAGCGTGGTGAACAGCCGCACGTCCGCCTCGGTGATCGTGTCGCCCACCAGGTAGCGCTGCGTCGACAGCCGCTCGGACAGCCGGTCGAGGCGCGCGAACAGCCGGTGGTAGGCGCGGTCGTACGCCTCCTGCGAGCCGGCGAACCCGCACCGGTAGACCCCGTTGTTCACGTCGGTGAAGACCGCGCGGGCCACCCGGTCGATCTCGTCGCGCAGGTGCTCCGGGTACAGGTCGGGGGCGCCGTCGCGGTGGTACGCCGTCCACTGCGTCGACAGGTCGAGCGTGATCTGCGCGTAGTCGTTCGTCACCACGGCGCCGGTCGGCACGTCGACGAGCGCCGGCACGGTGATGCCCTTCGGGTAGTCCGGGAACCGGCGCAGGTACGCGTCCCGGATCCGGGGGATCCCCAGCACCGGGTCCATGCCGCCCGGGTCGAGGTCGAACGTCCAGGACCGCGCGTCGTGGGTCGGCCCGCACACCCCGAGCGAGATCGCGTCCTCCAGCCCCAGGAGCCGGCGCACGATGATCGCGCGGTTCGCCCACGGGCAGGCCCGGGAGACGACCAGCCGGTACCGCCCGGGCTCGACGGGGTAGCCGTCCCGGCCGTCCGCGGTGATGCGGGTGGTGATGTAGGACTGGTCGCGGACGAACTCGGTCCCGGCGGTGACGTAGGCGCCGGCGGTGGAGTGCTCCGGCTCGGCGGGCGACGTCGGCTCGGTGGGCGAGGTGCTCATGGGCACGATCATGGCGTGCCTGCGTCGGTCGTGCCGGGTGCCCGGCGCGTGACGGCGGGGACGCCTACAGTGGCGACGTCCCGCGATCCCGTCCTCCGGAGTCCCGTGCCCCGCGCGTCCCGCACCTCTGCCCGTCGTCCCTCCCTCGCCCCCGCCGGCGCCGTCGCGGTGCTCGCCGCGCTGATGGTGGTCGTCCTCGCGGCCTGCACCGGCGGCACGCTCGACGGGCCGACCGACGCCCCGACCACGCCGCCGTCCCCGGCGGTCCCCGAGGTGCGCGCCGAGGTCGCCCTGCCCGAGGCGGCGACCACGGTGGTCCGGGAGCGGTCTGCCGCGACGGCGGCCCTGGCGACCAGCCGGGCGCTGTTCCGCTCCGCGCCGGTCGTCGTCCTCGCCGCGACCGGGGACCCCGCGCACGTCGGCCCCGCGGCCACCGCCGGCGTGGCGCTGGGCGCCCCCGTGCTCGTGGGCGGGACGGACGACGACGTGCCGACCGGCGCGCTCGCCGACGAGGTCGACCGGCTCGGCAGCACGGACCTCGTCCTGGTCGGTTCGCCCGACGACCTGCCCGACGACCTGCCCGACGACCTGCGCGTGCACGCCGTCGACCCCGCCGACCCGGCTGCGGGGGTCGCGGCGCTCGGTCTCGACGTCGGCGCGGCCCAGGACGTCGACGCGGACGGGCTGACCGAGGCCGCCCTCGCGCTGGAGCGGCCGTCACCGGCGCTGCTGGTCGGGGAGGTCGCGGCCGGCGGGGAGCCGGGCGCGTCGCCGACCCCGAGCAGGTCCGCCGGGGCGGCCCCCTCGGCGGACGCCGCCGCCGGGCCGGTGCCGTGGCCGGTGCTCACGCTGGGACCGTCGGCCACGCCGACCGCGCCGTCACCGGCTCCGCGCACGACCCAGCCCGCCCCGCGGACGACCCAGCCCACTCCGCGCGCGACGCAGCCCGCCCCGCGGACGACCCGGGCGCCGGGGGAGCCGAGCGACGGCGGCACCCCCGAGCCGGGCGAGCCCGGCGGCTCCGTCCGGCTCGGCGACGACGGCCCGGTGGTGCTCCCGCCCGAGCCGGCGCCGGCCCACGCCGCCGTGCTGGTCGACCTCGCCGCCGACACCGCGGGCGTCGCCGCTCCCGCCGTCGCCACCGCCCGCGCGGCCGGGGTCCCCGTCGTCGACGTCCCCGGTGGCGACCCCCGCGCGACCTCCAGGACGGTCGAGGCGCTGACCGGCGTGCGCACCGTCGTGGCCCTCGGCCCCACGTTCGGCGCCCCGGAGCGGCTCGGCGCGCGCGTGGCGGCCGCCGCGACCGGCGTCGAGCTCCCGGGCGGCGGCCAGCTCGTGTTCCCCCGCGGGGAGCCGGGCAAGCGGTACGTCGCGCTGTACGGCACGCCCGGCACCCCGGCGCTCGGCGTGCTCGGCGAGCAGGACGTCCCCGCGACGATCGCCCGCGCCGCGCAGACCGCCGCGCCCTACGCGGACCTCACCGAGGACACGGTGGTCCCGACGCTCGAGATCATCGCCACCATCGCCTCGGCCGGCCCCGAGGCCGACGGCTCGTACTCCCGTCCCCGGTCGGTCGACGACCTGCGCCCCCTCGTCGAGGCCGCGGGGGACGCCGGGATGGCGGTCGTCATCGACCTGCAACCCGGCCGGACGGACTTCGTCACGCAGGCGAAGCAGTTCGCCGAGCTCCTGGAGTACCCGCACGTCGGCCTGGCGCTCGACCCGGAGTGGCGGCTCGGCCCGGACCAGGTGCACCTGCGCCAGATCGGCTCCGTCGGCATCGACGAGGTCAACGCCACCGCCGACTGGCTGGCCGGCTTCACGCGGCAGAAGCACCTGCCGCAGAAGATGTTCCTGCTGCACCAGTTCTCGCTGCGGATGATCGCCGACCGCGAGCGGCTCGACACCGGCCACGACGAGCTCGCGATGATCATCCACGCCGACGGCCAGGGCTCGCAGCCGGCGAAGGCCGACACCTGGCGCGCCCTGCACCAGGGCGCCCCGACGGTGCACTGGGGGTGGAAGAACTTCTACGACGAGGACCAGCCCATGCTGGACCCGGCCCAGACCTACGCCGTGCAGCCGGTGCCGGACCTGGTGACGTACCAGTAGGGGATCAGGCCACCGCGGTGCCGGCGACCACGGGAGCGGCCGCGGACTCGGCCGCGCTGCGCTCGTACACCCGCTGGTGCCCGGAGATCGCCGCGAGCCGGAACGGGCTGCGGGTGCTCGGCGCGATCGGGTGCTCGCCGCCGTCGACCGGGTTCACCGGCGCCACGATCCCGAGGTACTCCGCGTGCGAGATCCGCTGCCGGTCGTCGAGCAGCCGGCGGTGCGCGGCGGCCCGCAGGTGCGTGCGGTAGCCGGGCTGCACGAGGCCGGTGAACATCTCGCCGACCGCACCGGACCCGTAGGAGAAGAACCCGATCCGCGCTCCCGCGAGGTCCGCGGCGGTGGTGTCGAGCAGCGACGCCAGGCCGATGTACATCGACGCGGTGTAGGAGTTCCCGATCTCGCGGTTGTACCGCAGGGTGTCGACGATCTGCGCGTCCGCCAGCCCGGCGTCGCGCGGCGCACCGGCGATCTTCGTCAGGTGCGCGTGCGCCTTGACGGCCATCTTGGTGAACGGCTGGTGGTAGACGAACGCGTCGATGTCCCCGAACGCCGGGCCGCCCTGCGCCTGGAGGTCGGCCCACGCGCCGCTGAGCGAGTCGGTGTACGCACGCAGCGAGAGCCGGCCGTCGACGACGGCGGTGGTCCGGTAGTTCGGCCGCCAGAAGTCCATGACGTCGGTGGTGTGCAGGCCGGAGACCGGCTCGATCGCGACCAGCCGGGGGTCCGCGGTCACCAGCATCGCGGCGGCGCCGCAGCCCTGGGTGGGCTCGCCGGCGGACCCGACGTCGTACCGCGCCACGTCCGCGCAGATCACGAGCACCTTCTGCTCGGGGTTGCGGGCCACGAGCGCGAGGGCCATCTGCAGCGCCGACGTCCCGGAGTAGCAGGCCTGCTTCAGCTCGACGACCCGGCACGCGGCGGCCAGGCCGAGCAGCCGGTGCACGTAGACGCCCGCGGACTTCGACTGGTCGATGCCTGACTCCGTCGCCAGCAGCACGGTGCGGATCGTCGCCAGCTCGTCGGGGGTCATCGCCTCGACCAGGGGCAGCGCCGCGGCGGCGGCCAGGGTGACGACGTCCTCGTCCGGGGCGCACACGCTCATCCGGTCCTGGCCGAGGCCCACGGTGTACTTCGCGGGGTCGACGCCGTGCACGGGCGCGAGGTCCGCCAGGTCGAGGTACCGGTCCGCGGTCGCGAAGGCCAGGTCGTCGATGCCGAGCTGCATGTCGGGGTGGGATCCTCTCCGGCTGGACGTCGTCCGCGAGGAGTGGCCCGGGCGACGGGGCCCCGGTGCGCGGTGCTGCGGCGAACCGGCCCGTGCGCGGGGCCCGGACGACTGTAGCCCCGCGCGCGACGCCCTTCCAGCGAGAGTGCCGCTCGTTCACGCGCTCCTCACGGAACGCGTGCGGGGCACGGGTTCATCCCGGTGGTGCGGGTGACCCGCCGTGGCGCCGGTCACCCCCGCGGTGCCGGCCGGGATCAGGCCGGCGCCGTGCCCCGCTCGAGCCGCAGGTGCGCCGCCATCAGCTCGCCCGGGTTCGTCTGCGCGGCCATGAGCGACAGCTCCCCGCACAGCACGGTCGCCGCGCACAGCACGGCGAGGCGCCGGGCGTTCGCGCCGGGCTCGCGGTCCTCGCGGCAGCCCAGCCGGGCCAGGTTCTCCTCGACGAAGTCCAGCCCCTTGCCGTTGCCGACCGTCCCGACCACCAGGGTGGGCAGCGTGCAGGAGAAGTACAGGTCCTCGCCGCGCACCTCCGCGTGCGTGAGGCCCTGCGACCCCTCGACGATGTTCGCGGCGTCCTGGCCGGTCGCCAGGTAGAACGCCAGCAGCATGTTCGCGTAGTGCGCGTTCGCCGACCGCAGCCCGCCGGCCAGCATCGTGCCGATGAGGTTCTTGTGGATGTTCAGCTGCACGACCGCCTCGGGCGTGGTGTGCAGGAACCGCTCGACGAACCGGCGGGGGATGACGATCTCGGTGACGACGTTCTTGCCGCGCCCCAGGATGCCGTTGACCGCGGTGGCCTTCTTCTCCGAGCAGTAGTTGCCGGAG
>DAMBCY010000176.1:0-7778 GCA_032056255.1 Cellulomonas sp.
GGCTCCACCCGGTCGGCGGCACCGGCCAGCACGGTCCGGCCGTCACGGAGCACGGTGACCCGGTCGGCCAGCGCGAACACCTCGGCCAGCCGGTGCGAGATGAACACCAGCCCGATGCCGTCCGCGCGCAGCGTCCGGACCACGCCGTAGAACCGCTCGGTCTCCCGGGCGTCGAAGGACGAGGTCGGCTCGTCCAGCACCACGTACCGGGCGTCCGAGGCCACCGCGCGGACCAGCGAGAGCACCTGCTTCTCGTACAGCCCGAGGCTCGCCACCGTCCGGTCCACGTCGAGGTCGACACCGAACCGGGCGAGCAGCGCGGCGGCCTCCCGGCGGTTGGCGCGCGGGTGGAACAGCCGGGTGCCGCGGGCGCGCAGCCGGCCGACGGTGAGGTTCTCGTGCACGGTCAGCGATCCGACCAGCGCCCGGTCCACCTCCTGGGAGAGCAGGGCGATGCCGGCCCGGGTGGCGTCGTCCGGGCCGGCGAGCCGGACGGGCGCGCCGTCCAGCTCCACGTGGCCACCGGTCGGGACGAGCACGCCGGTGGCCACGTGGACGAGCGTGCTCTTGCCCGCGCCGTTCACGCCGAGCAGCGCGTGCACCTGCCCCGGCTCGACCGTGAAGGTCACGTCGTGCAGGACGGGGCCGTCACCGTAGTCGTGCGTGATCCCCGCGAGCCGGAGCGTCATCGGATCAGCGGTTCTCCAGCGCGGTGATCCACGCCGGCCACGCGGCCGCGTCCGTGGACCACGCGGGAACCACCTCGGCGAGCTGGTCGTAGGTGATCGCCTCGGCCGGCAGGTCCGCGTTGGTCACCAGCGCCGGGGAGACCTGCACGTCGGACGGCACGTCCTCGCCCGCGATCTTCTCGTAGCCCAGGCGCACCTGGGACTGCCCGATCGTGGCGGGGTTGGTGGCCGAGGCCGCCTGGAAGTCCACGCCGGTGTTCCAGAAGTACGGCAGCTCCTGGTCGGTCAGGTCCACCGAGTACACCGCGATGTCGGTCCGGCCGGCGGCCTCCAGCGCCGCGAACGCACCGCGGGTGAACTCGTTCCAGTGCGACCAGATCACGTCGATCTGCCCCGGGTCCGGGTACTGCTTGAGCAGCGCCTCGACCTGCGCCTGGGTGTCCAGCGCCGAGTTGCCCGACACCACGCCCGCCGTGGCGACCTCGGTGCTCTCCGGGTGCGCGGCCAGGAACGCGTCCACGGCCTCGGTGCGGCGGTCCAGCGGCGGATAGCCGGCCACGGTCAGCACCACGATGTCCGCGGCGTCGTCGTAGTCGGCGGCGATCTGGTCCAGACCGTTGTTCGCCAACGCGGCGTCGTCCTGGTTGATCGCGGTGATGCCGTCCAGCGTCAGGTCGGAGTCGTAGGTGACCACGGTGATCCCGGCGTCCAGCGCGTCCTGCACCGGCCCGTCCAGCGCCTCGGCGGTGCCGTTGTTGATCAGCAGCACGTCCGCCCCGGAGTTCACGGCCGTGTCCACGTTCGAGGCCATCTTCGACAGGTCGTTCGAGGAGTCGTAGACCTGCAGGCTGCCGCCGAACGCGTCCACCTGGGCCTGCACGGCACGGGCGTAGGTCTCGTACCAGGAGCCGGTGGTGATCCGGGTGACCAGGGCGACGTCGAGCGGGTCGGCGACCGCCTCGGGGACGGCGGCGTCCGTGCCGGCCGGCACCGACGTGCCCTCGGAGGCGGCGGAGGACGAGGCGGCGGGCTGCTCGGAGGAGCAGGCCGTGAGCGCCAGCAGCGGCACGGCGGCGGCCAGGACGACGGACTTCTTCCAGGACATGCGGGTCTCCCGAGGAGGCGAGGGGCGCCGGAGCGCCGGGGCAGGGAAAGGGGAGCGCTGACGGCGGGACGCAGCATCCGAGCGGGCGGAGGGCGCGGTCGGGGTCCGGTGCGCAGGTCTCGAGGCGCCGCGCGCGCCGAGAGCTCAGCGGGTGGTGCGGATCCAGCAGGACCGGGTCGCGCGGACCGGCGGTCGCGGCCCCGGTGCGGAGAGGGTCAGCGACATCGCTGCGCGCCGTGCGCGACGGGAGCCCGGGACACGGAGGGCGCGGGGCGCAGCGCAGACGCGGGGAGCGCTTCGGCGGGGGTGCGGTGCATGGCGGGTCCTGACGCGCGGGGCCAGGCAGGGAAGCCGACCCGGTCCACCGTACTGTGACGGAGGCCGTGCGGGACGAGAGAGGCCGTCCACATCGCGGACCCAGGCTTCGGGCCGGCGCTGCTGCTGCCGGCTCCGACGTGCCGCGAGCACCCCGGTCGGCGACGGGTGGGGACCACGCAGGGGGAACCCCCTCCGCCTGTTGTCCGCGCGCCCGGCCCGGCCGCATGGTGCTGAGGTCCGCGGGGCCGCGGCACGACGTGCCGCACGGAGCACCCCTCCGCGCGCCACCCCGCAGCACCGGCCCCTGCCCGGACGTCCGTCGAGGCCACCGTGCGAGAGGGGTGCGTGAGATGAGCAGGGTCCGCCGAGCCGCCCAGCGGCCCGTCGCCGTCGCCGGTCTGCTGGTGGTGACGGTCGCCGTGGCGGCGGTGCTGCCGAGCACGGCCGCGTGGTCGGCGAACGGCGTCGTGCGCACCCAGGTCCGCACCCAGCAGGTCATCGACCTGTTCCCGCGCCAGGTCGGCGCCGGGGACGGGTTCTCGATCATCGAGACCACCGACGGCGCGCTCTACGGCGTCGGCGCCAACAGCCGCGGACAGCTGGGCGACGGGACCACCACGGCCCGGGTGGTTGCGAGCAGCGTGCTGCTGCCGGCCGGCACCGGGGTCGCCGGGTTCGACGTCGGCATCGACCACGTCGTGCTGCGGGACGCGGTCGGCGGGGTCTGGACCTGGGGCAACGCGACGCAGGCCGGTGGCTCCACCGCGACGCCGCGCACCGTCGACCTGCCGACCGAGGCACCCGCGGTGGACGTGCAGGCCGGGGGCTACTTCAGCCTCGCGGTCACGCAGGACGGCGTCGTCTACGCCTGGGGCAACAACGGCGGTGGCCGGCTCGGCCGTTCCGACCTCGGCACGACGAACGACCGGTGCACCGGGACGTTCTGCGAGCCGGGGCGGGTGGACGCCGTGGGCGAGGGCTTCGTCGCCGTCGGGGCCGCCGCCGCCCGGTCCGGCGCCGTCGCCTGGGACGGTGCCGGCGCCGTCCGCGCCTGGGGCGGGACCGCCTGGGGCGGGGCCGGCGGCGCCGGCGTGGCCTTCGACGGGCCGGACGCGCCGGCCGGCGTGCAGGGAGCGACGTTCGTCGGCGACTCGCTCTTCGTGCTCGACGACGCCGGCCGCGTCTGGCAGACGACGGGCTCCGACGGGTCGCACACCGCGCACATCGTGCCGGAGATGGCCGGCAGGACGGTGCGGTCGCTCACGGTCAGCTTCTCGTCGACCAGCCTCGAGGACCCGATGTCCGGGACCGGGGTGTTCTTCGTCACCGCGGCCGGCGAGCTCTACGCCTTCGGCGCCAACGCCAACGGGCGTCTGGGTCTCGACCCGGCGGTCGCGTACTACGCCGAGCCGACGCCGGTGCCGGTCGCCGAGCCCCCGGTGGTGCTCGCGGCGGGCGACAACCACACCGTCTTCACGACCGCGAGCGGCCGGTTCCTCGCCGCGGGGAGCAACGACCGCGGGCAGTTCGGCACCGGGCGGACGAGCACCGAGCCGACCCTGGCCTTCACCGAGTTCGACCTGCACTACTGGTTCACCGAGGAGCACGCATGAGCACCCGCCCCCCGGTCCGCGCCGTGGGCCGCGTCGCCGTCCGGGTCGTCGACGCCGGGGCCGTGCTCGGCCTCCTCTGCCTGCTCGCCCTGGTCGTCGCGCTGGTGTCGGGGGTGCGCCCGGTGGTGCTGCGCACCGGGTCGATGTCCCACGCGATGCCCGCGGGCACCCTGGTGCTGACCGCCCCGGTCGCCGGTGCCGACGTGGCACCGGGGGACGTGGTCACCGTCCCCACGCGCTCGGGCGTGCTGGTCACGCACCGCGTGGTGGAGGTGGGCCGCGACGACGCCCAGTGGACCGCGACCCTGCAGGGCGACGCCAACGACGCCCCGGACGCGGAGGAGTACGACGTCTCCGACGGTGCTCGCCGGGTCGTGGCGGTCGTGCCGGGCCTCGGACCGGTGGTCACCGCGGTGCGCGGTCCCTGGCTCCTCGCCGGGGCGCTCGCCCTGGTCGTGATCGCCCTGCTGCCCGGGCGGCGCGCCCGCCCCTCCGATCCCGGACCGGGGACCCCCGGCTCCGCCCCCGCGGCCGGCGGCGACCCCGCCGTGCCGTCGACCCCGCACGACTAGGAGAACCCGATGTCCCGATCTCTGTCCGTCTCGCCCCGCCAGCGCGTGCTCGCGGCGGCCTGCGTCCTGCTGCTGATGCTCGTCGCGACGTCGTTCGCGCTGTTCTCCGACTCGGGGACCGTGCGGTCGACCGTCACCGCGGGATCGCTCGACCTGCGCTTCGACGACGGTCAGGACGGCGCGGCGGCGCCGTACGTGGTGACCTTCGACGGCGGCGGCGCGCTCGCCCCCGGCGTCCCGGCGACCTACGACCTGGTCGTGTACAACTCCGGCACGATCGACGCGTCGCTGTCGCTGGCGACGCCGGTGCTGAGCAACGCCGTCACCGAGGGGGACCTGCTGCAGGACTCGCTGACGCTCACCGTCGCCGAGGGCGGCGCGACCCTGTACTCCGGGCCGCTCACCGGCGCGAGCTTCGCCGACCTGGCGATCGGCTCGGGCGGTACCCCGCTGGACGGCACGGACCTGGCGCTCACGCTCACCATGGCCGAGGACGCCCCGGACTCCGTCTCCGGCCAGTCCGTCCAGCTGGACCTGCCGTTCTCCGCCGTGCAGACGGTGCGCTGACCGGGTCCCGTCCCGTCCGGGGGTGTCGCGGCCCGGTGCCCCGAGTGCGGCACCGGGCCGCGACGGAGGTTCCCGCGCCCGCACGAGGGGATTCCCCCCGGCCCGGCGCCGCCCCGGCGGCCGCGGGCGGCACGCTCCGGGGAGCACCACCGAGCTCCGCCGCCCCCGGTGGCCCCGCCGCCCCCCCCGGCCGGGCACCGATCGGCCCGCGCCGGGCAGCACGCCCGGCGGCCCGACCACGAGAGGAGCGCGCACCATGGCGACGAGCAGGCGGTCGCGCACCGCCGTCGTGGTGGCCTCCACGAACGCGGCGCTGTTCGCCGTCCTCGCCCTGACCCAGTGGATCGTCTGGGGCGGCGTCGACGCGCTGTCGACCTACGCCCTCGACGGCGGGTTCGTGGCGGTGGACGCCCTCGTGGTCGTCGTCGCGAACGTCGGATTCAGCATCGTGCTGCTGGCCGCGTTCTTCGCCCTGCGGCCCGTCCCGCGCCGGTGGGCGGGCCGGATCGCGCTCGCCGCCGTCGTCGCGGCGGTGCTCGGCGTCCCCCGGGTCTGGCTGCTCCGGGACGTGCCCGCCCCGGTGCACCGGTGGGAGTACGAGGTCATCGACTGGGCTGCCGGGGTGGCCGGGGGCGTCGCCGTCCTCGCCGGTGCCCTGCTGGTGCACGACCTGATCGGCGACGTCCGGCGCGAGGAGGCGCGGCGCCGTCAGCACGTCGTCGACGCGGCCCGCGCGCTGAGCCGGCTCGAGGCGGAGGAGGCGGCGACCCGGCGCGACATCGCGGACCGGCTCCACGGCCGGGTGCAGAACCGGCTCGTGCTCGTCGCCGTCGGTCTGGAGCACACCGCGACGCAGCTCGAGCGGGTCGCACCGGACGCCGCCGCCGACCTGCACCGGTGGGCCGGCGTGCTGGACGAGCTGCGCGAGCACGAGGTGCGCGCGCTGAGCCACGACCTCTTCCCGGTCGGTGCGGACATCAACGTGGCGGTCGCCGTCGGCGTGCTGCTCGACCGGCTGCCGCCCTGCGTCAGCTCGACCCTCGAGGTCGGACCCGGTCTGCGCGGTCTGCTCGACCGGCTAAGCGGCGCGGCCCCCAGCCCCGAGCAGCTGGTGGTGGTCTACACCATCGAGGAGGGGCTGACGAACGCGCTCAAGCACGGCGGGGCGACCCGGGTCGAGGTGCGGCTCGACGCGGAACCGGGCGGTCACCCCACCGGGTCCGGCGGGTGGACCTTCGCGGCCACCGTGACGGACGACGGCCGCGGCCTCGACGGGGAGCACCGGCCGTTCCACGGCCTGGCCCGGCACGCCGCCCGGATCACCGCTCGGGGCGGCGTCCTGACGCTGCGTCCCGGCGCGCGGCGAGGCACCGTCCTCGAGCTGCGGCTGCCGTTCGAGGAGCCGTGCCCGGGCGGGGCCGACCCCACGCCCGCGGGGGTGACGGCCTCCGTGCGGCCGGCCTGAGGCGGTGCGGAGGCCGGCGGGTCAGCCGCCGCCGGCCGGCAGGGCCGGCACGGCGAGCTCGAGCGTGGCCCCGTCGGACCGCCCTGCGAGACGGAGCCACCCGCCGCGCAGCCGCAGCCGCTCCGCGTGCCGGCGCAGGCCGTTCCACTCCGGCGGCTCCCCGGTCAGGCCCCGTCCGTGGTCGACCACCCGGACCCGCAGCCGGGTCGTCCCCGCGGTGTCCTCCTCGGCGTCGAGGTGCACCTCGGCGCGCCGCGCCCCGCCGTGCCTGACCGCGTTCGTCAGCCCCTCCTCGACCGCGTCGACCACGAGCGCGCGGGTGGCGAGGTCGACGAGCTCCGCCTCCCGCCGCGCGGTGCGGGCCTCGTAGCCGGCCCCGACGACGAGGCTGCCCGACAGCGAGGGCGGCAGGCGGTCCAGGACGGTGCGCAGCGCCCGTACCAGGCTCACCTCGAGCGCCGTGGGCAGGATCTCGTGGCTGAGCGCCCGGACGTCGTCCTCGCGGACCCGGTCGAGCATCTCCGCCAGCTCGCGCAGCCGCTCCGCCGGCCCGCCGCCGGGGACCTCGGCCGCGACGTCGTCGATCCCGGCGCAGATCAGCGCCAGCTTGTTCTGCACGGTCCCGTGCAGCCGGTCGGCGACCACCCGGCGACGGAGCGCCTCGGCGTGCTCCAGCTCGGCGGCGTGCCGCGCCGCGCGCAGCTCGTGCTCGGCGCGCCGCCGCGCCTCGTCCTGGGCGCGGGCGACCAGGTCGGCGACGAGCAGGGCCGCCGCGACCGCCACGACCTGCCCGACCACGGCGGCCCCCCAGTCGACCAGGTCGTCCCCCAGGCCCACGGGATCCCCCACGGGCTCGAGGGCGACCGCGCGCACCGTCGCCGTCCCGGCGGCGAGGCCCGCGGCGACGAGCAGCCGTCGCGGCCAGGGCCGCGCGACGGGCGGAGCGGGGACGCGGAAGTACAGCAGGACGAACCCCGCCGAGGTGGCGAGGTCGACCCCGAGCACGTACCAGCCCACCGCGACCACCGCGGCGGGCGGGGCGCCCGACGAGGCCAGCCGGTCCGGCCCGCCCCAGCCCACCCACTGGGAGAGGGCGAGGAACGCGAACAGCGCCGCGTTGACCAGCGCGACCGCCGGCGCGAGACGCTCCGGGGACGGCCGGGGCCCCGCGACCGCCGTCATCGCGGGCCGGTCCGGCTCGTCTGGTCGAGGAACGCCAGCGTGGCGAGGACCCGGCGGTTGAGCCCGTCGCCGCGCAGGTCCAGCGTCCGGTAGACGGCGAGCAGGTGGTTCTCGACCGACCGGACCGCGATGCCCAGCTCCGCGGCGATCGCCTCGTTCGAGAGCCCCTTGGCCACCCGGGTGAGCACCCTCATCTGCGCCGGCGAGAGGCGCTCGACGGCGGAGTCGGCGCGCGGCCGGGACCGGTCGACGAGGGAGGGGTCGATG